>JAGQXA010000609.1 GCA_020436865.1 Saprospiraceae bacterium
TCCCAGCGCTTTCTGTAAAAAGCGGGGCTTTTGCCCCTCCACCGACTAAACTCTTGGAAAATATGAAAAAGTGGTTTTTCTCCGGCCTGCTCCTCGCCTTCACGGCCGTCTTCGGCTGGACCCAAACGGCTGCCGACTCCCTGGCGGCCGATCATCCCGAGAATTCCTTGCTGTGGGAGATCAGCGGCAAAGACCTGTCGACCCCTTCCTACCTCTACGGTACCATCCACATGATCGACAAAGACGATTTTTTTCTGACCGCTTCGGCCAAGGAGGCCTTTAAGACCGCCCAACGCATCACCTTCGAGATCAACCTCGAGGAGATGAACTCGCTCGGCGCCCAGTTTTCCCTGCTCATGAAGGCGTTCATGGACGGAGGCGTGACGCTCAAGAGCCTGCTCAGCCCGGAAGACTACAAGCTGGTCGACGCCCACTTCCAGGAAATGGGCCTTCCGCTCTTCCTCTTCGAACGGGTCAAACCGATGTTCCTGACCGTCCTGGCCGGCGATATGTCGCCGGAAGACTACCAGGCAGGCGAAGTGGTTTCGTATGAAATGGAGTTCGCCAAAATGGCCGAAGGCCAGGATAAGGAAATGGCCGGATTGGAAACCATCGAATTTCAGATGAGCATGTTCGACAGCATCCCGTACAGCGTGCAGGCCGAAATGCTGGTGGAAACGATCAAAGCCGACGATTCGGGCGACGATCAGGTCGACCAGATGGTGGAAATGTACAAGCGCCAAGACCTACAGGGCCTGGCCAAAATGATCTCTTCCGAAGACTCCGGTTTTGCCGAATACGAAGAGTTGCTGCTCGTCAACCGCAACAAGAACTGGATCCCCCTCATGGGCGCCATGATGCTGGAAAAACCGACCTTCTTCGCCGTCGGCGCCGGGCACCTGCCCGGTGAGTACGGCGTGATCGAGTTGTTGCGCCGGGAAGGCTATACCCTCCGCCCCCTGAAATCCTGACCCATGGCCCTGATCAAAGCCGTTAACGGAGTCGAACCGAGCTTCGGCCGCAATTGCTACCTGGCCGAGAACGCCACCGTCGTGGGCGATGTGGTGATGGGCGACGACTGCAGCGTGTGGTTTCAGGCCGTCGTGCGGGGCGATGTGCATCGCATCCGAATGGGGAATAAGGTCAACGTGCAGGACGGCGCCGTCATTCATTGCACCTACCAAAAAGCCCCGACGCACATCGGCAACAACGTGTCGATCGGCCATCGCGCCATCGTGCACGGCTGTACCATCCACGACAATGTGCTCATCGGCATGGGCGCCATCGTCATGGACCACGCCGTGGTGCCGGAGAATGTGCTCATCGCCGCCGGAGCGGTGGTGCTGGAAAATTCACAACTGGAATCGGGATACATCTACGCCGGAGTGCCGGCCAAGAAGGTCAAACCGCTCTCGCAGGAACGCTTCGCCGATACCATCCGGCGCATTGCCGACAATTACGTGATGTACTCGGATTGGTTTCGGGAGGAACACCCGTAGGTCCGAATGCCATTCGGACCAACAACCTAGTTCAACGAAAAATCCGGAACTTCGAGGGGCGTCTCGTTATAGAAGGCGAGCAAATGCACGTCGGCTTCCATGAAGCGCGACAAGGGCATTTCCAGGATCATTTCCATGACCTCCATTTCCGATTCGGCATTGAAGACGGCCCAGAGTTTGGCGTCTTCGAGCGAGAGAGCGTAGCTGACCAGACAGCCTTCTTCCAAAAGGCGATCGACTGCGGTTCTTTGGTGGGGGATCTGGTCGAAAAAATCGTCATTCAACTCTTCCGGTAGATGAAATTCGACCATGAAGTGATATCTCTGAGACATGCATGGGTTTTTTAAATCCGCGCAAAAGTACACCTTTTCTAGAGTCTTTTTCCACCCTTTTTTCCACAACTTCCGCGCTTTTGTCGGCGATTAGCGCCCGGATCGGCGGATTTTGGGGTAACAGAGGTAGTATTTCGTCACGATCTTCGACTGCATGCCATAGTCCGAACTTTCCGACATGGGCAGTACGCGTCCGTCTTTGAACAGGATCTTGATCTCGTCTTTCGAGGTGCTGTACTCGCTGTTCGTTTCTTCGCCGCCAAAGACGAGGAATTCGAGTTCCGCCTCGGAAAAACCGAATTCTTTTCCGATCCGCCGGCACACTTCTTCCCGGTATTCTTCGGCAAACGGATGGTTTTTCAGTTCCAGCCGGAACAGCCGCCGGTCGACGATGCTGGCCGACAGGAAAGAGAGCAGGCGGTCGGCGGCGCCGGAAAACTCCTTGAGCGCCGAAACGATATCATAGTCGTCGAGGCGGGTGAAGTATTCGAGCCAGCGGTCTTTGTCGGCCTCGAAGGCTTCGCGCGAAAATTCGTTGTGCAGAAAGAAGGCCAGCGGTTTCGAGATGTGAAACGTCTGCCCGGCGGCGACCAGTTGCCGGGCCCGGCGGACCGCCCGGATGAGCATCTGCTCGGCAGCCAGCACGGTCTTGTGCAGGTACACCTGCCAATACATCAGCCGGCGCGCCATCAGGAATTTCTCGATCGAGTAGATGCCCTTTTCTTCGACCACCAGTTCGCCCCCGCTCACAGCCAGCATCTTGATGATGCGGTCGTAACCGATCACGCCCTCGTACACGCCGGTGAAGAAGCTGTCGCGGTTCAGGTAATCCATCCGGTCCATGTCGAGCTGCCCGGAGATGAGCTGATGGAGGAATTTTTTCGGGTAGTCGCCTCGAAAGATCCGGATGGCCAGATCGAGGGCGCCGCCGAAGGCCTCATTGAGCTTTTCCATCAGGAGCAGGGAGAGTTCCTCGTGATGCACATTGAGCAGGGAGTGCTCCAGCGTATGGGAAAAGGGGCCGTGACCGATGTCGTGCAGCAGAATGGCGATCCGCGCCGCTTCGGCTTCCTCGGCTTCGATCGTCACCCCTTTCGACCGCAGGGTCTCGATGGCCTGCCCCATCAGATGCATGGCGCCGAGGGCGTGGTGGAAGCGGGTGTGCAGCGCTCCCGGGTATACATAGTGTGTCAGGCTGACCTGCTTGATCCGCCGCAGGCGCTGGAAGTAGGGATGCTCGACCAGGTCGAACAGAATTCCGTACGGGATGTTGACAAAGCCGTAAACGGGGTCGTTGAAAATCTTGTTCTTGCTCATGCGGCCGTGCTTCTGCGTCGCGGCAAAACTACAAAAACCATTCGGGTAATATTCGCCTGATTCCTGCGTTCTCTTCTCGGCGCCGGCGCACGGATCGCCTTCCAAAACTTTTCGTAACTTCCGCTTTCCATATTCTTCAAACGAACAAAACCACCTACGCTATCCATGGATAAAGTAAAGATACTCTGGGCCGACGACGAGATCGACCTGCTCAAACCCCAGCTGTTGTTCCTCGAAAAACGGGGGTATGAAGTGGTCACTGTGAGCAATGGACACGACGCCCTGGAAGAGTGCGGCACCGTCAA
>JAGQXA010000610.1 GCA_020436865.1 Saprospiraceae bacterium
GAATACCTGTGGTACGTGCTGATCGGTTTCGGGATCGTGGCCGCCGGATTGTCCTTTTTTGCCTGATCACCAAACCGAAAGAGATACTTATGAAGCGAATTGCGGTAGACATGGATGAAGTGATGGCCGACGTGGCGCCCAAGTTACTCGAAGCCTTTGTGGAGATCGTCGGCCGCCGCCCCGCGCCGGAGGAATTTCGCGGGCAGAAGCTCTATCATCTGCCCGAGGCGAAGCTGGTGCGAAAGGTGTTGTTCGAGCGCGGTTTTTTTGCCGACCTGCCCGTCATGGAAGGCGCCCGGGAAGGCATCGCCGAGTTGCAGCGCCATTACGAAGTGTTCATCGTGACGGCCGCCACCGAGTTCCGCAATTCACTGGAGGACAAGTTCGATTGGCTCGATCGCCATTTTCCCAACATTCCCTGGAAGAACCGCGTCTTCTGCGGCGACAAGAGCATTGTACAGGCGGATTATATGATCGACGACCATCCGCACAATCTCGAGGTTTTTCAGGGGAAAGGGATCCTGTTCACCGCCTACCACAATGTCGACGAACACCGCTTCGAGCGGGTCGACGATTGGGAGCAGGTGTTGGAATTTTTCCGAAAGGAACGACAAAAATGATCTATAGAGGCCGTCAGCCGGCCCGTTTGAACATACCTTTGCGCTATGCAAGAACAGATACAGAAGCTAAAGAAGTTGTTCCTGCTCAAGGCCCGGTTCGCCCTGACCTCGGCTGTAGCTTCTGTGTTCGACTATCTGCTGTTCCTGCTGCTGGTTTACACGATACTGGGTCCGGTATATGCCAACGTGCTGTCGTTCTCCTGTGCAGTGGTGCTCAATTTCCTGTTGCAGAAGCGCTTTATCTTCAGTCTGCAGCGAAGATTGGAAGCCGCCTTCTTGTTGGCGGTGGCCATATCGGCGGGAGGCCTGGTGCTGAGCACGGGCATCATTTACCTCTTAAAGGACCTGCCCCCTTTCGACACCCGCCCATACCTATCGAAATTGGTGGCTATGGGAGTGACCTTTTTTTATAATTTTTACGGAAAGCGGTTCGCCTTCGAGAAGCGCTTCTTTTCGGTTGATTGAGCAGCGAAAGCATGCAGGCACTGGAAACATACAGGCATTGGTTGGTCGGAGCGTTCTTCGGCGCCTACTTTCTGCTCGGTCTGTGGGTGCTTCCCGACTATGGGGTAGGTTGGGACGAGCCCAATCAGCGCAATCACGGGATCGTTACCGTCGATTACCTGAACTCGAAGTTCGGCTGGTACGAGGGCAAGTTCAAGCCTGAAGCCGATCTGTTGACCTATGAGTTCCGCCACTACGGCATGCTTTTTCAGATGGCCTGCTTTGCGGTGGAACGCTGGCTGGGGCTGGAGTCTTTTCGCGAAAATCACCTGTTGCGCCACTACGGGGTGTTTCTGGTGTTCTGGCTGGGCTCGATCGCTTTCTATCGTTGGCTTCTGCATCGGTACCGCAATTGGCGATGGGCCCTGCTCGGCACGCTTTTGCTCGTTTTGTCGCCCCGCATCTTCGCGCATTCATTCTTCAATATCAAGGATTCCATCCTGCTGGCCTCCTATGCCTTCGGGTCGCTGACGCTTTGGAATTTCTTCGAAAAGCGCAACTGGCAAACGGCCGTTTTGCATGGTTTAGGCAGCGCCCTGGCCATCAACGCCCGTATTGTGGGCGTTTTTCTGCCGGCGATCACTTTGGCCTGGCTGGCATTGGACTTCCTGCTGGCCCGGCAAAAGTGGGGTCATCTGCGCAAGAACGCGCCCTTGCTGGCAGTATATGCTGTTTCTTTGTCGGCCCTGACCGTCTTATTCTGGCCCTATTTGTGGGAAAACCCCATCGGGCATCTGAAGGAGGCCTTCGAGGTGATGGGTAAATACGAATGGGGCGGCGAAGTGTTGATCTGGGGCGAACGCTTCTGGGCCAGGTCGAGCCTGCCCTGGTGGTATGCTCCTTCCTGGATCCTGGTGACGGTGCCGGTTCTGTACACGGTATTGGCGCTGAGTGGGATGACGCGCATTGTCGGCGGCTTTTTTCGCCGCACCCGACCCTGGATCAGCTTCGGCTGGTACGCCGATCGCGAGCGGCGGTTCGACGCCATGGCCTTGTCGCTTTTTCTTCTGCCCATTCTGATCGTCATTTATAAGAACTCGACCCTGTACGACGGTTGGCGGCAACTGCATTTTGTGTATCCGCCTTTTGTGGCTTTGGCTATGAGCGGCCTGGCCTGGTGGACGCAGAAATTGCGGCCGGCTGTGGTTTGGACGATCACCGCCCTTTGCCTGGCGATCACCGCCGGGCATATGATCCGCATCCATCCGTACCAGCAGGCTTCGTTCAATTTCCTGGCAGGAGAGAATCGCCTGATGCGGTTCGATCAGGATTATTGGGGAATTTCATACAAACAAGCCTACGAGGAACTGCTGCGACGCGATGCGCGGGAGTGCTTTACGGTTTACGGCCTCAACTTTCCGGCGGAGGCCAACTACTACTTCCTGCCCGATTACGCACGGCAGCACATACGTTTCCTGAATGGAGAAGATCCGGATGCCGACTACTATCTGACCAACTACCGGGGCCATTGGGACCGCGACCGCTACAACCGGAAAAAAGGCCCTTTTAAAGAAGAATTATTCGCCATTACCGTCGACGGCACGAAGATATTGGGGGTCTATAAACTGAAGTAACCCCCTCGGCGGAAGATCACAAAAACAATGACCATGAAAAGAGCTTTTTCCACTTCGATCGTCACTTTGCTTCTGCTGTCCTTTCTGCCGATCTCGGCCCAGGAACCGCTAAGCCTGTCGGAAGCCATCGACATCGCCCTGAAGAATAACTTCCAGATCCAGATCGCCGATAATAACATCGACATCGCCCAGACTAACAACAGCTGGAACGAAGCCGGGCGTTATCCGTCGATCGCCTTCAATCTCAACTCGCAGAACGGCTACACGAACCGCAACGACCCCTCCATTGTGTTCCAGCCCGAGTTGTCGACGATCAGCACGAATGCCAGTGGCAACCTGGATCTGGCTTGGGTGCTGTTCGACGGGCACAAGGTGCGCATCAATAAGCTTCGCCTCGAACAACTCGAACAACAGAGCGAAGGCAACGCAGCCGTAGTGGTAGAAAATGCCATTCAAGCGGTTATCCTGGCCTACTATCAGGCGCAGATCCAGTTGGAGCAGGTGAATGTGCTGGAAGAAGTGCTGCAGTTGTCCAACGATCGCATCGAATACCAGGAAGTGCGTAAGGAATTCGGACAGGCCAGCACTTTCGACATCCTGCAAACAAAGGACGCCTATCTGAACGATTCGACCAACTACCTTCTCCAACTGAATGCCTACGAGGCTTCGTTGCGCAATCTCAATCTGGCCATGGGGGTCGAGGATCTAGACCGGCGCTACGAACTGACCGATCCGCTGGTTTATGCGCCAGAGGAGTTCGAACTCGACCTGCTGCGCGAACGCATGTTGGCCAGCAACAACAACCTGCGTACCCTTTTCATCAATCGCGAACTGGCTCGCAGCGACCGCGAGCTGCAGGAGAGCAACCGCGCCCCCCGCGTGTTGATGAACACCGGCATGACCTACAGCGTGAACCCCCGAGACAATGGCGACGCCGTCAATTTTCTCACCGGCGAGGAACTCGGGGTCACCGTGGCGCGCAACTTCAACTACTACCTCAACTTCACGCTTTCCTATAACCTCTTCGATGCAGGCCAGCGCAAACGGCGCATCGAAAATGCGATGGTCCGGGAGATCTCGGCACAGTACTCGCTGGAAGACCAGAAGCGCTTGCTCAACAATCAGCTCGAAAACACCCTGGCTACCTACAACAATCAAAAACGGATACTCGGGTTGGCCGAAGAGCTGGTGGCCAACGCGCGCGAAAACCTGCGCATTGCAGAGGAGCGCTTCAAGGGCGGTCTGATCACCTCCTTCGACTATCGCACCATCCAGCTCGGTTACATCAACGCCTCGCAGTCGCGCCTCAACGCCTTTTTCAACCTAAAGGCCACGGAAACCGACTTGATCCGTCTGACCGGAGGGCTGGTCAGATAAGGGCCCGCTCGCGCAGCCACTCCCGGAACACGCCTTCGACCTCCGGGCCGTTCCACTTGTTCTCGACCCCGTCGATCCGCAGGATGCGATCGAAGAGCCGATCCTGGGCCTGTCCTTCGCGGAGCGCTTCGCCGTAGGGCAGGTGACTGAAGGTCACCATGGAATAGAGCGGCAGGAATTCCTGCGGGTATTTCTCGTGCAGGTGCGCTTCGATCTTCTTGCGAAGCAGGAACTGCGGATCGGCCACCCGGTCGCGCATTTCGATGAAATTTCGCAAAGCGAGGTCGGCAATGGCGTTGGCGTCGTGCACCCGCTCCCGGCTGAACAGGGGCAACACCTTTTCCCAATCCTCGTCGTATTGGTCGAGATATTGATCGAGCAAGGTACAATCCTCGAAACCCGAGTTCATGCCTTGTCCGTAGAAGGGCACGATGGCATGCGCCGCATCGCCCAACAGGAGAATGCGGCTGCCGTGCTGCCACGGGCTACAACGCACGGTGACAAGCGAGGAGGTCGGGTTCGTGCGGAAATCGTCGAGCAGGTTCGTCAGTAACGGCACGGCATCGGGGAAGTACTTGGTAAAAAAGCGGCTCACGGCCGTATCGCTATCGAGGCGGCTGAACGATTCATCGCCCTCGAACGGCAGGAACAGCGTGCAGGTGAAACTCCCGTCGTGGTTCGGCAGGGCGATTAGCATGAATTTTCCGCGCGGCCAGATGTGCAGGGCGTTCGGTTCCATGCGGAAGCCTCCGTTGGCCGTTGGCGGAATGCTCAGTTCTTTGTAGCCGTGTTCTAGGTACTGCTGGGAGTAGTTGAACATCGGCAGTTTTTGCAGCGTATTGCGCACGGCGGAAAAGGCGCCGTCGGTGCCGAAGATCAGCGGCGTTTCCACTTCCGTGCGTTCTCCGTTTTGGGCATTTTCGAAAAGGAGCGCGTTGCGGTCGACGTCGACGCGGCGGCAGATCTGATCGAAGTGCAGCTGCACATTCTCGTAGCGGTCGGCAATGTCGAGCAAGGCCAGGTTCAACCCGCCGCGCGACACCGAGTAGATCGCCTGTCCTTCTTTGCCGTAGGGCTGGAAGGTCAGATCGCCCTCTTCGCTGTGCATCATTCGCCCCGGCATCGGGATGGCCACGGATCTGATCTGATCTTCGATACCGGCCAGTTGGATGGCCCGCCAACCGCGGTCGCTCATGGCGAGGTTGATGGAACGGCCGCCGA
>JAGQXA010000611.1 GCA_020436865.1 Saprospiraceae bacterium
ACCTTGTCGCGCACACCCGTTTCGGGGCCCCGGTAGGCCACCCATTTGAAGCCGAAGGCGGCCTGGTAGTAGAGGGCCGATTGTTTGGCGTTGCCCACGTAGAACTCGATGTGATCGGTGCCGTTAATGGGGAAGGCATCGTGGGTGGAGAGGGGTTTATTCTTGGTTAAGGTTTCCATGGAGAAGATTTTGACGGTTAGCAAACACGAGTTTTATGAAGGAATGAGAGGCATTATTTGACGCCGTTGGCGGTCGTTTTTTCAGTCAGCCAGCTGAGGTAGTAGTCGGGGTCTTCGATCCCCATCGCATGGGTGGTCAATTGCAGCGGGCGGAAGGTGTCGATCATGACGGCCAGTTCGTGCGTCTCCTTGGCGCCGATGCTCTTTTCGACCGTGCCCGGGTGCGGGCCGTGCGGGATACCGCCCGGGTGCAGGGTCAGCATGCCCTTTTCCACGCTCTTGCGGCTCATGAAATCGCCGTCGACATAGTATAGTACCTCGTCGCTGTCGATGTTACTGTGATTGTACGGCGCCGGAATGGCTAGCGGATGGTAGTCGTAGAGGCGCGGCACGAACGAGCAGATCACGAAGTTGCGGGCTTCGAAGGTCTGATGCACGGGCGGCGGCTGATGTACGCGGCCGGTGATCGGTTCGAAGTTGTGGATGGAAAAGGCGTAGGGATAGGTGAATCCGTCCCAACCGACCAGATCGAAGGGGTGGTTGAGGTAGTAATAGGGGTAGATGTTATCTTGCTTTTTGATGTAGAAGAGGTATTTCCCTTGCTCGTCGTGGGTTTCCAGGTCGACCGGCTTGCGGATGTCGCGTTCGCAGAAGGGCGCGTGTTCGAGCAGTTGTCCGAATTGATTGCGGTAGCGTTTGGGGGTGAGGATCGGGCTATGGCTTTCTACGATCAGCAGGCGGTTGTCTTCCTGGTCGAACTCCATTTGATAGACCGTACCGCGCGGAATGACGAGGTAGTCGCCATAGTCGAAGGGGATGTTGCCATAGATGGTGCGCAAGGTGCCCGTGCCTTTGTGCACGAAGATCATCTCGTCGGCATCGGCATTCTTGAAGAAATAGTCGGTCATGCTCTGGCGCGGCGCCGACAGCACGATCTTGCAGTCGTCGTTGACCAGGATGGGTTTGCGGCTTTGCAGGTAGTCGTCTTCCGGAGCGATGCGGAAGCCTTTGAGGCTCCGGTGTTTGAGTTGTTTGTCGTAGACGAGTTCCGGGGCGACCGAGTACGGTTCGTCGACCTGCACGATCTGGGTCGGGGCGTTGCAGTGGTAGAGAGTGGAGTAGGTGTCGCTGAAACCTTCGGTGGAGAACAGTTCCTCGTGGTAAAGCTCGCCATTCTCTTTGCGGAACTGCACGTGCCGCTTACTGGGGATCTTACCTAGGCTATGATAATGCATGTGTGAATTGATTTTATTCGGTTATCAGAAAGTAATGGCGATCAATCCTGGAGGTTTTCGAAGATGCGGTCGAGCAGGGAGCGCAGGAGTTCCAGGTCGCGCTCCGACAAGCCCCGGTGGGCTACTTGCCGGTACTGCAGGATGACCGGGTGGACTTCGGCGATCTTCCGGCGGCCGGCCGGCGTCAGGTGGATGTTGAACTTGCGTCGGTCGTCGGGGTCGTTGGCCCGTTCGGTCAGGCCTTTCTTGCAGAGCAGGTCGATGATGCGGGTTACGGTCGGCGCATCTTTGAACACTTTGCGGGCGATCTCGTTCTGGCCCTGTCCGTCGAGTTGATCCAGCTCTTGGAGGATCAGCCATTGGTCGACCGTGATCTCCGAATCGGCCGCTTTCAGCATTTGCTGGCAGACCTGTTTCATTCGTTTGGCGGTCCGTTCGATCGTAAAGCCAGACCGTTCAGATTGCTTGTCGGCGCTGCGGGTGGTGGTTGGGGATACCATTAGTTGTTGTGCTAATTATTTGCAAGGTAATAATTGTTTTCAGGACAAAGGGAAGGGAGGGCGAAAAATTTTTCGCCCTCCCTTTGGTCGGTCACCAGTTGGACGGCTCCTTGGGCCGTTGATAGTGACCGAAGCCGCCGAAGCGGAGGGTCAGGGCGCCACTGAAGGAGCTGAGGTTGCGGTCGGTTAGGTTAGGGATGTCGTCGACCCCCATCACGAAGCGATAGCCTCCGGTGAAGCTTAGGCGGAACCAGGTGAACACGTTGAGTTCCAGTCCGGCTTCCGGGGTAACGACAAACACGGCGTCGTTGTAATCGGGGTCGTTGGTGACCTCCTTGTCGGGGTCGAGTGAAACGCCTCCCCATCCGAGCTGTGTGCTGACGTAGGGGTGGATCACCTTATAGGAAAGGGGCACGTATCCGAGCCAGAAGCCGCCGTATCCGAGATCGATCTCGTAGCGGTCGTTGCCGATGTTGACGTCGGCGAAATTGCCCAGGCCAACGCCGAAGCCGCCGATAAAGAACTGGTTGATGATCACTCCGCCGCCGCCGCCGGCGCCGCTGCCGAATTCGTTGTTGACGTTGCTGTACACGAAGAGCGGTCCGCCGAAGCCTCCCACGACGGAGGCGTTATCGAACAAGGTTTCCTCTTGGGCGAAGGCGGTCAGGCCGATCAGGAAGAGGGCGAGAAGGATCAGGGGCTTTTTCATAGCGATCTTGATTGGATGGTTAAGTTGGATGGAGTGGTCCGGTATGCCGGCAAACGGATTTCCGGACGCTGCAAAATTAGAACCGTTAAGGGGCGAATACGTTGATTCTGGTCAATTGGTCTACTGATTTTTATCAGCGAGGGGGCGGCTCAAAATAGCTCCAATTGGCGGGTTAGCGGACGATTACATAACGACGATCGCCGCCAGTTGGCGTAATCGGCAGCGGAAGAAAAGGGCCAGTCGCCCGGCTGCCGGACCAGCCCGGCTTTCACCGGATTCTGATGGATATAGTGGAAACACTGGCGCGCATAGAAGAGGTCGCTTTGCGCCGGCAGGATGGGATAATCGACGATGGTGTCGATCGCTCCGGCCTTGGCTTTGGTGTGTTGGCGGAACAGCGAGCCGCTGCGTTCTTCCTGTCGGTTGATCGCTCTGGTGTAGGTGCGCAGCAAGATCCCGAGACTACTGTTGAGCGCTTTTCCTTCCAGCGTTGGTTTTGTTTGCACCAGAAAGTGGAAGTGGTTGGGCATGAGACAGTAACAGAGCAGATCGACATGGGGCAGCAGGTAGGCGCGCATTTTGCCGAGAAAAAAGTAATAGTTGCGTCTCTGGAAGAAGATGGGTTGGCGGTTGTTGCCCTGGTTGTAGATGTGGTAGATGGTTTCGGGCGCAAAGTGCATCATACGTGGCAAGGTTGGAGGGTGAAACAAGTGATCCGATCAGTATACTGATCGGATCACTTAATTACACACTCCCGGGCGGAACCTCGCTGACAGAATTCGCGGATTCAGGACGGGTAGATGTCGTCGAAATTTGAGATTTCGAGACTATTGGTACTGATAATCAATTTGTTGTGGTTTTTTGATGCGGTCAAGGGCTTGTTCCAGATCGTAAATAATATCATTCGGATGTTCTACCCCTACCGAAAGCCGCACGAGATTGTCGGTAATTCCCAGGGAAATGCGTTCTTCCACCTCCATCCCGGCATGGGTCATACTGGCCGGATGCTGGGCCAGCGATTCGGTGCTGCCAAGGCTCACGGCCAGCTTGATCATCTCCAGGCTGTTGAGGAAGGCGAAGGCCTCCTCCTCGCCTCCTTCGAGGTAGAAGGAGATCATCGCCCCGGCCGAGGTACACTGCTTGGCGAAGATGCGGTATTGCCGGCCATCCTCGGGCTTGAGGAATCCGAGGTAGTTGACCTGCTTTACCATTGGGTGCCGGGTCAGATGCCGGGCTACCGCTGCGGCATTGTGTGCCTGCTTCTCCATCCGCAACTTCAACGTTTCGAGGCTGCGAAGCAGCAGCCAGCCGGTCCAGGGGCCGGCCATATTTCCGAAGAACGTGCGCAGGCCCTTGATGCGCTTGATCAGCTCGGCCGAGCCCAGACAGGCGCCCGCGATCACGTCGCTATGCCCGCCGATGTACTTGGTGGCGGAATACAGCACCAGGTCGGCCCCCCACTGCAACGGGTGTTGCCAGAGCGGGCCCATATACGTGTTGTCAACGGCCACGACGACCCGCTCGGGACCGGTAGAGAACAGATCGGCGATCGCGCGGCATTCTTCGATGTCGATCAGCGCATTGGTGGGGTTGGCCGGCGTTTCCAGGAAGATCATGCGCAGGCGGTCGGCCTTCCCGGTTTGGCGGACCATCTCGACGATCTCCTCCTTGCTTTGCTCGGCCGTGAATTCAAGCGTCGCAATCCCATAACGCAACAGGAAAT
>JAGQXA010000612.1 GCA_020436865.1 Saprospiraceae bacterium
CCTCTGTATCCTTTTCCCCATTCATCTTTTTCGCCCAAAAAGGCTAGAGAGGGGGGACCTCTACGAGGTCCTCCTGTGCTCCTTCGGAGCAGGGTTTATTGATCAGGTCCCAGCGCTTGCTCCTTTTTCACCTCTGTATCCTCTGTATCCTCTGTATCCTTTGTATCCTCTGTATCCTATTCCTCCAACAATTTCAGCAGCACCCCGTTGGTCCAGCCGAAGCCGTCTTGCAGGGGGTATTCGCCGCCGCCGGCTTCGCCGCCGCCTTCCATGACGTTGTACTTCTCGACCAGCTTACCGGTGCGTTCGTACACGAGCACGTTGAGATTGACCCAACGCTGGCGAATTTCGTCGGCCAGATCGTGGTAGCCGTAATTGCGGAGCCCCTGGATGCCGATCCACTGTAAAGGCGCCCAGCCATTCGGGGCGTCCCATTGCTGTCCCGTTTCTTCCAGGGTGCTGACCAGGCCGCCGGCCTGGAGGAAAGTGTCGCGGACGACCGGAGCAACGCTGGCCGCCTGATCTTCGGTAGCCAGACTGAAGAATAGCGGGTATAGGCCGGCCAGCGACATGATCGGGCGATGGCTCCCTTTCTCAAAGTCATAATCGAGGAAAAATCCGGCCTCCTCGCTCCAGCAATAGCGAAACAGCGCTTCGCGGCGCTGGGCGGCGCGTTGCTCAGACAGATCTGCATTTTCTTGATCCCCTGCCAGGCGATAGGCCTGCGCCAGGGTTCTTTCCAGGTTGAAGAGCAAGGAATTTAGGTCGACCGGAATGATATAGCCCGTGCGGATGGTCGACAGGTCCTGAGGATCGGCCAGCCAGCGACTGCTGAAATCCCAGCCCGACTCGCAGGCGGCGCGGATATGGTGGTAGACTTCCTCGTCGGGGCGTCCGGAAGCTTCGGCCGTAACCACATCGTCGTGGTACATCTCCGGCCGGGGTTTGGCGAACTTATCCCAATACCGGTTGAGGATGCTTCCGTCGGGCAGCCGCACGACGTGCAGATGCGTCGGCTGGGAGGCCGATACTTCCTGCAGCCCGTCCATCCAAAACGCGTACTCCTTTTCCAGGGCCGGAAGATACTTCAGCAGGGTGGAATCGCCTTCGTCTTGTGCCAGCAGCTTGACCATTTGCGCAAAGAAGGGCGGTTGTGACCGCCCCAGAAAGTAGGTGCGATTGCCGTTGGGAATGAAACCGACGGTATCGATCAGGTAGGCGAAATTGTCGATCATGTTTCCGATCATATCGTCGCGCCCCGACACTTGCAACCCGAGCATGGTGAAATAGGAATCCCAATAATAGATCTCACCGAAGCGGCCGCCGGGCACGATATACGGATGCGGCAGCGGCAGCAAGGTGCCGGGATCCTGCTGGTCGGGTTGCCGCGTCAGCACCGGCCAGAGCGCTTTGATGTGCTCGCCGACCGAACGCGTCGGATCGGCCCGAAACCCACTGGAATAGGCGGTCGGCAAAGCAAAATTGGCCTCGACGAACTGGGCGAGGTTAAAATCGGGTTGCCCCTTTTGCTCCTCGTAATGCTCGAGGATCTCGTGGGTCGGATACTTCGGCACGCAATCGGCGAAGGTCTTTCCGTCGGGGAAAACCTTCGCCATCTGCACGTCGCGGAATAGCTCGCCGTAGCGCTGCTCCGGCGGCAGCATACGCAGTTCAGACTCGGTAGGACCGCTTTCAACGGGCGTATCCTGCCGGCAGGATACCAACGCGAGGGTGAGGAACAGGGCCATGGAAGTGAGGGTGCTTAGAGTTGGTCGGTGCATGTTGGATGTTAGATGTTGGATGTTGGATGTTGCTTTGCCCGCCGTCCCGACTAAGTCGGGATCAGCGAAGACGGGGATGTTGGTCCGAATGGCATTCGGACGTTTCTGCTTGGCGGGATACTGGATACTTACCGCTTGCGGAAGCAAAATACAAAAATCAATAAGAACCGGGGGGATTCCAGCAGCGGGCGACATTAAAGGCCAATTGTTCGAGTTGATCGGCGGTGGCGGCGATGGCTTCCTCGAGGGTACAGGGGCGCGTCAGGAGGGAAAAGGCTGCCTGCAGGCCGATCGCCTGAATTTGGGCCGGCGTTGCTTCGAGCGTTCCGCAGAAAGCCAGGACCGGGATCTGCCGGGCGGCGGCTTTGCGCGTGATCCCGAGAATTAGTTTGCCATAGAGCGTCTGTTCGTCGACCTTCCCTTCGCCGGTGATGACGAGATCGGCCTGCTCCAATCGGGCATCGAAGCCCGTCAGTTCCATGACCGTTTGAATGCCCGGGCGCAACACGGCCCCAAGGAAGGCCAGGGCGCCGGCTCCCATACCGCCGGCGGCGCCGGCGCCGGGCACCTGGGAAAAGTCACGGCCGAAGTGTCCTTTGAGCACGGTGGAGAAAGACTCCAGTCCGGCATCGAGCAGCAGCACCCCCTCTTCCGTAGCGCCCTTTTGCCGGGCGTAGGTGTGGGCCGCGCCGCGCGGGCCGAAAAGGGGATTGTCGACATCGCAGAGCACGGTCACCTCCAGTTCGGCCGGATCGAAGCGCAGTTGGGAGCCGTCGATCTGCCGGATGCGGCCCAGGTTCTCCCCTACCGGCCGCAGTTCTTCATCTCGCTCGTCGAGGAACCGGTAGCCCAGCGCGCTGGCCATCCCGATCCCCGCATCGTTGGTGGCGCTGCTGCCGATGCCCAGCAGGATCCGGCGGGCGCCGCGCTCGAGGGCGCCCAGGATCAGCTCGCCCACGCCAAAGGTCGTGGTATACAGGCAATTGCGTTCGGCCCGGGCCAGCAGTTGAATGCCGGCCGCCTGCGCCATTTCCACAAAGGCCGTATGGCCGTCGCCCGACAGGCCCAGGCG
>JAGQXA010000613.1 GCA_020436865.1 Saprospiraceae bacterium
AAGTTGAAACAGCTGTGCGTACTGGCGGCCCACCAGGCGGTCTATACGGCCAATTATCAGTACATACGCGAGTTTCGCAACGCCTTTTTCCCATACCTCGAATCGCGCGACCTTTTGCAGGTGCCGGCCATCGGTCTGTATTACCACGGTTTCTTCATCCTGCAGGACGAGGCGGGCGATCGCCACTTCCCGGCCTTTCGGGAACTCCTGCGCGAGCACAGCGATCGCTTCCCTCCGGAGGAAGTCCGGCAATTGTATCTCATGGCCATCAACTACTGCGTCGGACGGGTCAATCGGGGCGAGCACCGGTTTTTCGAAGAAATGAGCGCCTTGTACCGGGCGGGCTTGTCGCAGAACTTGTTGCTGGAAAAGGGTCGCCTTTCGCGCTTCACCTACCTCAACGCCGTGGCCGCCGCGATCCAGACCCGCGATTTCGACTGGGCGGAAGAACTGATCGAGCAGTATCGCCGCTTCCTCAGTCCGGCCCACCGCGACAGCGCCTACCACTACTGCCGGGCCCGGCTCAGCTACGAGACCGGCCGGTACGACGAGGCCCTGACGGAGATCAACCAGGCCTACTTCAAAGACGTACTACTCAACCTGGCGGCCAAAACGATCAGCCTGAAGATCTACTATACCCTGGAAAACTTCGATCTGCTCGACGCCCATGTCAATGCCATGAACAACTTCATCCGGCGCAATCGACTGATCGGCTACCACCGGAAGAACTATCTGAACCTGCTGCGTTTTACGCGCAAGTTGCTGGGGGTGAACCCTTTCGACCCGAAGGCTACCGCCGAATTGCGGGTGCAGATCGAAGCAGCCGAACCGCTTACGGAAAAGGCCTGGCTATTGGCCCAACTGAGGTGAGGGATCGAGCGGTCAGCGAACGCAGCGAAAGCCCGTGTGGTTCAGCCCCGTATCCGGACTCGACTTCATGCGCCGGCTGACGCGGTATCCGCTACAGTAATCGTCGTTGCACAGGAAGGAACCGCCACGCATCACCCGCTTGGCGGTAAAAGGCTCGGCCGGATCGAGGGAGAACGGAGGTCCGGTCGGATTTCGGACGACCGTATTTTGCGGCCAGGAGGCGTAATACTGAAAGTGGTACCAATCGGCGCACCATTCCCACACGTTCCCGGCCATGTCGTACAGACCGTAGCCGTTGGGCGGAAAAGAGCGCACGGGGGCGGCGCCGAAAAAGCCGTCGGCTTCCTCGTTCTGGTATGGAAAAAGGCCTTGCCAGAAATTGGCGCGGTAAGGCGCCTCGTTGACCGAAGCATTGCCCCAGGGATAGACGGGGTCGTCGAGTCCGCCCCGAGCCGCCCAGGCCCATTCGGCTTCCGTAGGCAGGCGCTTGCCGGCCCAGCTGGCATAGGCCTGCGCATCTTCCCAGGCGACCTGTACGACGGGATAGTCGAGGCGGCCGTCGATACTGCTGCCGGGCCCCTCCGGATGGCGCCAGTCGGCCCCGGTCGTCCACCGCCACCATTTCGAGGGGTCTTCGAGGGAAACCGGTTGGGTCGTCGGCTGGAAGACCAGTGCTCCGGGCAGCAATAAGCTGTCGGGAGGTTTCGCCGTTCCCGGCGGCAGCTGGGCGCTCAGGGAATCCCAATCGACCGGCCGTTCGGCCACCGTGCGGTAGCCCGTGGCCTCCACAAAGGCCAGGAATTGCCGGTTGGTCACCTCGGTTTCATCCATCCAGAAGCCGCCGACCTCCACCCGGTGACGGGGATATTCATCGGCCGAGCCTTCGTCGTTGGTGGCGCCCATGGAAAAGGTTCCGCCCGGAATATAGACCATCCCCTCCGGCCCCGGTTCTGGTCCGCAGCCGACCAAAAAGGTCCAGGCCAGCAACATAAAGGTGAAGCGATGATCCATATGCAGATGCATGTTCTGTAGCAGCAAAAGTACTTATCTTTACGTTATCGGAAAAAAAATCTGCCGATGAGAACCCTGATCTGGACGTTTACGACCTTCCTCCTCCTGACTGCGCTTTCCTGTAAGAAGGAGTCGATCGAGTTGCCCGACCTCAGCGGGTTTGCCCCCGAAGATTGCCGGGCGATAGAAACCTACATCAATAACGACCTGTTCGAAGAATTCCTGTACGATGCGGCCGGAAAGCTGGAACGATACAACCGCTACAGCAACGATAAGATCTACGAATATCTCACCTTCGAATACGACGGCGAGAACCGGCTGGAAACCTATTACTACTATTTTCTTCTCAACGACACCATCGGCCGGGTCTACCGCTATGCCTTCGAGTACGATACCGCCGGACGGCCTTCCCAGAGCAATCAGTATCAGCGCGATTACCTCGACGATCCGACGGAGGAACTGGTCCTTACCACGACCTTCGAACACGACCCCGACGGGCGGTTGAGCGAACTCACCTTCGAGCAGGCTGCCGACCCCGATCAGGTGTTCACCCAAACCTTCGAATACGACGAACGGGGTAACACCACCCGCGTCGATTATATCGAGAACGACGAGCTGCAATCGTGGAACGAATACACCTACGACGACAATCCCAACCGGTATTCGATCTTCTTCGAGCTACTTACGTTCCTGGTCCAGCACAACAATCAGCTCGAGTTCAAGAGTTCGCGCTACCTGCCGATGACCACCAACGTGATCGTCGAGAAAAATGTCTTCGAATACGAATACTACGAGAACGGGCTCGTCAAGGTCCAAACAAGCAGCACTTCCTCCCAGGAGAAGAAGTATAAATACGCCTGCGAGTAGGTAG
Source organism: Saprospiraceae bacterium (assembly GCA_020436865.1). Lineage (GTDB taxonomy): Bacteria > Bacteroidota > Bacteroidia > Chitinophagales > Saprospiraceae > JAGQXA01. The sequence continues at coordinate 2,753 of JAGQXA010000613.1, forward strand.
GACAGGTGTTGTATTTCGCCGGGGTTTGAGTATATTTATCGGGATGAAAGCTTACGATATCGTCCTGCTCACCGAGTCGAGGTACGAACAACCCGCCGAGATCGACTGGTACGTGCAAAACATCCTTACGGAAGACGGTCTCGTGCAAAGAGCACTGGAAGAACGGGGCTGGCGGGTCGGACGCTTCGATTGGGCCCGGCCGGATTTCGATTGGTCGGTCACCCGTACCGCCCTGTTCCGCACGACCTGGGATTATTTTCACCGTTTTGCCGAATTTTCCGCCTGGCTCGAACGAGCCGGCGCCCAGACCACTCTCATCAACCCCCAGGCCCTGATCCGCTGGAATATGGACAAGCACTACCTGCGGGATCTCGAACAACGCGGGGTGCGCACCATCCCGACCGTGTACATCGAACAAGGCGAAAGCGCCGGACTGCGCGACTTGCACCGGCAGACGGGCTGGTCCGAAACCATCCTCAAACCGGCCGTGTCGGGCGCCGCCCGGCATACCTACCGGCTCGACCCCTCGAATCTCGATGCGCACGAGACGATCTTCCGCGAACTGACCGCCGTAGAAGCCATGATGCTGCAACCCTTCCAACAGCAGATCGTCGAACGCGGCGAAGTCGCCATGGTGGTCGTCGACGGCGTCTTCAGCCATGCCGTGCTCAAAGTGGCAAAAAAAGGGGATTTCCGGGTACAAGACGATTTCGGCGGCGCCGTATACTCCTATACTCCTTCTGCCGAAGAGATCGCCTTCGCGGAAGAAGCCGTGGCAGCCTGCGAACCGGCGCCGCTCTATGCAAGGGTCGACCTGGTTACGGACAACGAAGGACGCCTGGCAGTGGTAGAACTCGAACTGATCGAACCCGAGCTCTGGTTTCGGCAACATCCTCCCGCGGCAAAGGCCCTGGCCGAGGCGATCGAACGGGTCTATTTAACCTAAAGCAGCAAACCATGCAGGTACAAGAACTCATGCGACAACCCGTCTCTTCGACGGTCCTCTCGGAAACCGTCGGCACCGTCCGCGACCTGATGCACCAAAAACAGATCGGCGCCGTACCCATTGTCGAACTCATCGGCGAACGCATCCTTCTGCGCGGGATCGTCACCTCCACCGACCTATTGGGGGTGTACGACGACACCGTGCCCATCGCCCAGGTGATGAGCCGGAAAGTGTACACCGTTGCGCCCGAACAGCAGCTCGCCGGGGCCGCCCGCCTGATGCTGCAGCACGACGTGCATCACCTCATCGTCGTCGAACAGGAACGCATCGTCGGCATCCTCAGCGCCCTCGATTTCGTGCGCCTGTTCGCCGAAGGGGCGAAGCAGGCATAAAAATTGCCTTTTCTCGTTAAGAAAATTAACTTTGTTAGTGTCCTTTGCCGGGTTCTTGCGTCTAAATCTAAATCGACCAGGAACCCAGGCCGATGATAGCTCATGAAAAACAACTTCCAACAGCTCATGGAAATGGAGGAGGAGCAGGTGCAACTGCCCTCCGGGATGCGTCGGCAACTGGGCGAACGCCTCAAGGTCCTGCAGGCGCTCGGCACGCTTTTCGACGTATATGTCCACCAGGCCTTCCGGGGCGGCTTGGAGCTGTCGAACGTGCTGTCCTCTACCGCGGCAGAAGTGGTAAACTCCCTCGAAGATCATCTTTCGGCAGAAGCGGCTAAAGACCGGCATATCTATGCCCTGGAGGTCGGCCCGGCCGAAAACATCGATACGACGGAGCTGGAGCAGGCCCTGCAGAGTTACTTGTACCTGCGTCAAAAGGTCGCCTTGTTGGCTACCGCTGGCGGGCTCCGGGTGGAATTGCCTCGCGACAAGGCCAAAGCGCTTTTCTATGCGATCAAGACCGGACAGTTCCGCAAACTGGGCCTCCAGGAGGTGCGCGTGATCGCCGAGTTCCGGCAGGAAGAGCGACCGGCCGGCGGTCCGGCGGTGCTCGACCGCCTGCGGGCCACCGTCAGCCGCCTCTTGGGCGAAGGAAAACCGGATGGCGCTTTCCAGGCCCTCGCCGCCTCGCTGCACCGGCAAAGCCGTTTCTACCGGCAACTCGAAAGCTGGAGCCAACAGGCACAGGCCAAGGGCGACATGTCTAGTCTCCTGCTACCTATCCTCGACGAGTTGCAGCCCTCCGACCTAAAATAGGAACGAGCTCAAAATTCTTTGGTCGGACAATCTTTTCCTTTGCTCCGAATTGTTTACATTTACTTCTCACCAACCACCCCAGGGCATGGACCCATCGATCGAAAGCTGGTCAAAACAGGATTTTTTGGCCTTTTTCCTGGTCTGCGCAGCCAACGCCGACGCCGAGATCACGGAAGACGAACTGGAATGGATCTGGCACACGATCGGCCGCGATTCATACGGGAAGGTCATGAAGGTGTTCACCATGCAGTCGGATTATGCCAATCTGCAAACGATCCTGCACTTGAAAGGGCGCTTTTTCCCGGGGGCCGATGGCACCGATGAACTCGACAGCTACCTCACCGAGTTGTTCCAGGCCGACGGCAACTACTCCCAGATCGAACACATCTTCAAAAGCGCGCTCGACCGGCTGCTTTGATCCGGCTAGCCCTTGCGCTCCCGCAGGAGCGCAACCACCTTGTCGAAGAGCCTGGTCTCCTTCTCCTTGCGCGACTCGAACAGGGCCTGCACCTTGCGCCCGCTCATGAATTCGCCGCTGCGGTGCAACCCGCGCACGAACGACTCGAACCCTTTCCCGTGATGGTAGTACCCCAAGGGAGCAATGATGTAGCTGGCGACAAAGCGCTCGCATTGAGTGCACTGTACGATCACCCGGTCGGGCTCGCCCGGCTGGCGGTAGAGGATATTGCGGACCTGATCGGATCCGCATTCCTGACAGTGTTGAAGATGTATTTCCATGTCCCGACCGCTTTAGTGAAATAAAGGTAGGTAAAAAACGCCTGCCAGCAGGGTGGCTGCGAGCGCGAACAGGGTGATCCAAAGCCCCGCGCGAAACATGTCCACGCTCCTGAGCAATCCGGAGCCGAAGGCCACCGCGTTGGGCGGCGTACTGACCGGCAGGGCCATGGCCCCCGAGCACATGATGGAAATGGCGACTGCCAGCAGCAGCTGATTGTGAGGGAGAGAAACGGCGATCGGCACCAATAAGTTGGCGGTGGCCGTATTGCTCATGAAGGTGGTCATCAGGGCAGCCAGCAGGACCAGCAGCCCGAAGATCCACCAGAATCCCTGATCCATCGGCAATTCGACGGCGATCCGCGCTGTCAGTCCGCTGCTCTGCAAAGCAACGCCCAGGCAGAGTCCGCCGCCGAGCATGAACAGGATCTCCCAGGATATGTTCCGGAAATCGCGGGTGCTCAGCAAGTTCGACCCGAAACACACGATCACCACCAGCAAACCGACCGTGCCGGTCGATAAGCCGGTCAGTCCGCCCGTCATCCAGGCGCCGACGGTGACCAGAAAGATCGCCAGCACGAGGTACTGACGCCGGCTGAGTTTGTCCGTTTCCTGCCGCTCGATCGCCACTTCGAGATCTCCGGGCGGGAACAGCCATAATAAGGTTCGCCACAACAGAAAGAGCAGCAGCAACATGACCGGACAGGCCATCAGCATCCATTCGACAAAGGAAAGATCGACGCCCATCCGGTTCAGGTATTCGAGGGCGATGGCATTGGGCGGCGTGCCGATCGGAGTGCCCAGTCCGCCAAGGTTGCAGGCAAAGGGAATGGCCAGCGCCATGCCCTTGGCGAAGGGCGAGGTTTCCGGCAAGCCGGAGAGGATGGGCGCCACGACGGCAAACATCATGGCGGCCGTGGCGGTATTGCTCATCCACATCGACAACAAGGAAGCTACGCCAATGATGCCCAGCAGCACGCGCGAGGGCTTCCCACCCGTCTGTCGCAACATCCAGTTGGCAATGAGCCGGGCAAGGCCGTACTTGTTCAACAGGGCCGAAAGCACGAACCCACCCATGAACAGCAGGGTCAGGTCGCTGAAGAACGCAAAGAAGAAGGGCTCCTTACCGGCGGGCAGCCCGGCGCTTTCCAGCAAGGGAACCAGCCACAGGATGGATAAGAGCAATACCAGAAAACTGGTCACGTAGAGGGAGATCAACTCGGAGATCCACAGTACCGCCGTGATCAGTAGAATGATCAGAGCGGCCTCCTGCGGAGCGTCGAGCCCCAACAAGTGCCGGAAGGGATGCCAGGGCAGACTCAGGCCCAGAAGCAGCAGGACCGACCCGGCGATCAGGTCGGATGAAGAATGGGTGGAGAACCAGCGCGGAACAGACATTCAGGATCGGTGATTTACCGGGCAATATCGAAACTTTCAGCGAGAATCCGCGATGGCGTTCAGGGCTTTTCGGCAAGGGCCGGAGCGCCGTTCGACGGAGGCCATTCCAAACGGGTGCGCGGCAGGCTCCCGGAAAATTCTTCCTGAACATAGGCGACTAATCGCTCGCGCATGCGGCAGCGCAGTTCCCAGGCTTCCGAGGCATTTCGGGCGCTCATCAGAAATCGCAGTTCCATTCCCTGCCGGTCGGCGTCGGTGACCTGCAAGCCCTTCACCCGGCCGTCCCAGAGTTCCTCCTGTTCGAGAAGTTCGTAGAAATGGCCGCGCACCTGCTCTACCGGCAGCCGGTAGTCGGCGTACAGGTACACGGTTCCCAGTAGCTGGGCCGATTCGCGCGTCCAGTTCTGGAAGGGTTTTTCATTGAAATAGTTCAGCGGTACGATCAGGCGACGTTCGTCCCAGATGCGGATCACCACATAGGTCAGCGTGATGTCTTCGATCCGCCCCCACTCCCCTTCCACGATGACCACGTCGTCGAGACGGATGGGCTGGGTGAAAGCCAGCTGAAATCCGGCCAGTAAGTTGGCGATCGATTTCTGCGCGGCCAGACCGATGATGATCCCGGCCACCCCGGCCGAAGTGAGTATGCCGGCGCCGATCTCGCGCACTTTCTCGAACTGCAGGAGGATGAGGGCCAAAGTGACGACCACGGCGACCACCCAGGCGACTTTCTTGATATACTGAAACTGGGTGATGATCTTGCGCTCCTCGAGGTTGTCGGTCACATCGATCCGGTAGCGGTTGCGTACCAGATCGCCGAGCACGTCCGTGCCTTCCACGATCACCCAGCCGAAGGCGGCATACAGCAGGATCTCGAGCAGCAGGCTGAGCTGTGGCCAGGGGGCGCCCGGTTCGAGGTTCAGGATAAAAGGACCGGACAGGGCGAAGAGAAACGATCCCAGCCAAAGGGTCGGGCGACGCAGGTTGCGGTCGACCGACTTCCACAAAACCGACGAGCGCCGCCGGCCATACCAGCCGATAGCGGCAAAGAGGCCCAGAGTGATCAACCAACCGGCCAGAGCCATCGATCCGACCAGCAGTAGAAAGGTGATCCCAGCGGGATCAGAGGAAAAGAATCCTTCGAACATAGTAGGCGTTTAGGCTAAAAGCAGGAAGCCGATCGCTTGTTCGATTTTGGACCAAAACTTCCTATCTTGCCCGATGTTCCCAGATAACTACATCCCAATGAGTCGCTTTTTCCTCCTCTTGATCCTATTAGTGGCCTTCGCCGGCCCGTCCTACTCCCAGGAACTGTACGTGCCGATCGAGGTACAGAAGGCCTACGCCCGGGGCACCCGCATGCCCGACGGCGCCCCCGGTCCTCACTTCTGGCAAAATCACGCACGCTATTCCATCGACGTCGCAGTCGACCCCGCCACCGCCTCCCTGCGGGGAGAAGAAACGGTGGTGTACGTCAACCACAGCCCCGACGATCTGCGCCGCCTGGTCATCCGCCTCCTGTACGACATTTACCGCAAAGGAGCCCAGCGCGATTCCGATCAGGATCCGGCCACCATCACCGACGGGGTTATACTCGAATACCTGAGCATCGACGGAGTGGAAGCCGATCTCAGCAACCCGCGCCATGCCCGGCGCCGCGGCACCAACTTCCTGCTCGACCTGCCGGATCCGCTACCGCCCGGCGATTCGCTGAGCCTGGTCGTCAAGTGGTCGCAGCAGATCCCGCCCAACGACGGTCGCATCGGAACCTGCGACAGCACTTCGGCATTTTCAGGCTATTTCTACCCACAGATCGCGGTGTACGACGACATCGACGGTTGGGATACTTACCCGCACGACGGCAAGACGGAGTTCTACAACCTGCCGGCCGATTTCGACGTGCGCATCCGCGCGCCCAGGAACTTCGCGATCTGGGCCACCGGCGAACTGGTGAACGCCGCCGAGGTTCTGCCCAAAGAACTGCGCCAGCGCTACGAGAAAGCCGCCAAAGCCAACGAACCGGTGGTGATCATCGGGCCGGAGGATTGGAAAAAGGGCCTGAGTATGCTGTCGGACACCTGGCACTTCCGGGCCAAAGGCGTGCCCGACTTCGCCTTCGCCTACAGCGATCACTTCACCTGGGAGGGGATCAGTCTGCAGACCGGCGGACGAAGCGTACGCATCTATACGGTTTTTCCGGAAAGTCACCGGGAAGCCTATGAAATGGCCACCGTGCAACAGCGCGACATCATGCGGTTCTTTTCCGAAGATTTTCCGGGCATCCCCTACCCTTACCCGGCCTTCACGACCTTCAACGGATTGCGGGGCGGCGGCATGGAGTTCCCGATGATGGCCAACAACGGCGCGCCGCGTAGCGAACGGGGCATGATGGGGCTCATCGCCCACGAAATGTACCATATGTACGTGCCGTTCTATCTTTGCACCAATGAAAAGAAATATGCCTGGATGGACGAAGGCTGGGCCAGTTTCATGGACGAACGGGCCGTTGCCGCCCTACTCGACCAACCCCCGACGCTCAGGCGACAAATGCAGACCGTCGGCGCCCTGGAGAACATCCTCGGAGCCCTGACCAACGTGCCGCTCCTCACCTTGTCGGAATACACCGGCCCCGGCAATTACGGATTTAACGCCTATTCCTACCCGGAATACCTCTACGGCCTGCTGTACGACCAGCTCGGCGAACCCACCTTCCGGAAGTGCCTGCAGGAATTCTACCGCCGCTGGAACGGCAAAGGGCCGACCCCCTACGATTTCTTCAATACCTTCGAAGAAGTCGCCGGCGTCGATCTCGACTGGTTCTGGCAACCCTGGTTCGCCGAGTTCGGCTACCCCGACCTGGCGATCGAAGAGGTGAGCGGCAGCGAAGTGCACATCGCCCGGCACGGCAATAAGCCGGTCCCCATCGAACTGACGGCCGTTTATCCGAATGGCGATACGGTATCCGTTTTCTGGAAAATGGACGTCTGGGCCAAAACCAAAAAGGTGATCGTGCCGCTCGTCTACGCCGGCTCCGAACCGCCGACGCTGGTATATCTCAACAGCTACTACCCCGACCTGCACCGCGAGGATAACTTCTTCCTGGCCAAGCCCGACCCACGACCGCTCGACGAATACGCCGGCGTTTACCGGATCGGCCGCGACGGCTTGCTGAAGGTCCATGCAAGAGAGGGATTCCTATACCTCGAATCGCTGCAGGGCTGGAACGAGTACTGGCTCTTTCCACTGGAAGGCGACCGCTTCGGTACCGCCGAAGGCGCCATGGAAGTGCAATTCAAACGCGACGCCAACGGTCAGATCGTCGGATACGAGGGAACGCGCTTCAACGACTCGATCTCCGCCACCAAGGAGCCCTGATATGCAGTCGGACGTAGCCACCTATGGGATCAAACTCTTCGATGCCTATGCGGAGCTGCTCGAGCAGGCCCGCCATTCGCAGGGCGTCGGACTGGTACACCGCTGGCGGGTGCGGACCAAGCGCCTGAAAGCCTTGCTGGCCTTCCTGGCCTGGCAGGCCGACTCCCGGCGGTCGGCCCCACCGTGGAAGAAATTCAGAAAGACCTTCAAATGGGCCGGCGCCTTGCGCGACCTCCAGGTGCAGGCTCGCCTGCTCGGCGCCCACCGCGACGCCTTCCCGGAGGCCGTTAAGCTGTTGCTCAAAAGCCAGGCGCCGATCCGGAAACACGCCCGGCAGGAACTCCGGCGAGCGCTCGACAACTTCCCGGCCGAAGATCTGCAGCTACTGCGCAAAGACCTGCAACTCGAACTGGAGCAACTGCTCGCCGCGTCGCCGCGCGAGCAAGCGCTGGCCTATTGCCGCGCCCAACTTCAGGCCGCCGACCCGCTGACCGGCGCGGGAGATGCCGAACAGCTGCACCTCATCCGGATCCGCCTGAAGAAGGCGCTGTATCTGGTCGATCTGTTCGGCCTTGCCGGGGAATTTCCAGGTAAACGGTTGAAGGCTATCGATCGCCTGCAAAAACGCCTCGGGCAGTGGCACGACCGACAGGTGCTCTACGAGTACCTCCAGCCCTTTGCCCCCTTTCATCCACAGATCGAGCAACTGAGCAAACGGATCCGAAACGAACTGAACCGGCGCCGCAAAGAGATCGTTCGCGAACTGAAGAACTGGACGGATACTGCCGCATGATCGTACTGGCCCGACATATCGTGCCTGACGGAACGCCACCGGATCGCCTGAGCGATTACGCCCGTGGGATCTTTCCCGAGCACCTCCCGTCGCGGAAAGGCCTCAAGAAGGCCATTTTGGCCGGAAGGGTCCTGGTCGACGGCCGGCCAGGCGAAACCGCCACCCGGATCAGCGCCGGACAAACCCTCGAACTTCTGGCAGACGAAAGGCCGTCCAAACGCCCGTTCGAACTTTCGCTGGCAACTCACTATGAAGACGAGCACCTGGCCCTCGTGTTCAAACCTTCCGGCCTGGCAGTCAGCGGTAACCGCTTCCGGACGGTCGAGAACGCCCTGCCCTTTAACCTGCACCCCTCTTCTCGACCCGATGCCCTGGGCAGACCGCTCCCGGTCCACCGGCTCGACGCACCTACGTCCGGACTGTTACTCGTAGCCAAGACAATTGCGGCCCGGATCGAACTGGGCCGGCAATTCGAAGCACAGGAAGTCGAAAAACGCTACCAGGCCGTGGTCTTGGGCCGCCCCCCCGATACAGGCATCTTCGACCTGCCGATCGACGGTAAGGAATCCCTCACCCATTATCGCCGCCGCCATACCGTGCCCTCCCTGCGCTCTGGCTGGCTGTCGCTGATGGACCTTTTCCC
>JAGQXA010000614.1 GCA_020436865.1 Saprospiraceae bacterium
GCCCCGGCAGATCCCATAACGCGACTACGCCACCGGAAAAACAAAGTACCAAGGATCTATTGTCAGGTGAAAACGTACCGGTATTGCAAGACCTATTCCCCGGCATGGTCTGGAACGCCTTGCCCGTATGGGTGTCAGAAATGATCTCATGAAATATTCCTGCAGCGGTACTGGACTCCGGATACAGAAGATAGTTCATTTCAGCAATACGCAATGCCAAGGTGGGATCACTTTTTGCCAGTTGAGTGGCTAGTAGGGCATTATGGTTACTGCGGGCAATCCGACCGTTTCGGTTGCTTTCCATTTCTGCCCGCCTTTGCTGAGCCCGGGCATTCTCCTCGGCAATCTTTGCGCGATCCCTCTCCATCTCAGCAGAATCTCGCTGAAGCAAGGCTTTGGTCCTTTCCTGTTGTGCGACGCGGGCACTGTCTTGCGCTCTCAGACCTTCCGCTTCGGCAATCCCTTGCTGAGTCTCGGCAAATTTTTGCCTTTCCAGTGCATAGGCATTGCGATTGAGCGCCCACCAGGTGGTAACGGAGGACAAGATCAGTAAAACAGACAAGGCCACGATGACGGTATTGCGCAAGCTTCTATTCCTCCGATAGATCTTGATCTCTTCGCCATTGAGTTCTTCCGGTGTGACTCCACGGAACCTTGCTGAAATGGAATTGACAATTCCCCGGTATCTCAGACTATCCAGGCTGGAATCCTCTCTGCTTTCAACCCAACTCAGATCAACGTATAGCGGGATACTTTGCAGATAGGGCTTAAGCGTGGGCGGCAAGGCATCGGTATTTTCCCAATCGATCAGATCCTCTTCCTGATCCAAAGCAATCTGATCGCCGATATGGACAATGATCAGTTCTTTTGATCTACCCAACGTTTTACACCAATATTCCAATTCGCCTTTGCACCAAATAGATTGCGCTGCTGCCCGATCGGCAAGAAAAAGCAGGTACTCGCTGTTGTCAAGACCGTCTCTTATCAATCGCGACAGTCCTTCTCCAGGGACCATGTGCTTTTCGTCCCTGAAGATCTTTATGGGCGGTTTCAGCAGCGGTTTGGCGTATCTCTTCAAGGCCCGTTCCAAGTCGGCAGCCTGTCTTCTGCTCTCGATGGAATGCTTGTAGGAAATAAAGGCCTTGTATTTCATTTTCACGCTGAATTTCTCTTTAGTCCTCGACCTCTCATTCTTGCACTATTTTCTTGAAAAATACAAAAAACATCCAAATGAACGACCGGGCAAACTCTAGTTCGCCTCCACCGAGCTTTTTCAGGAAGCCAGGTTCAACTCGCCCATTCTAACCTCAAAGGCGCTCAAACGAGTTCTGGATACCCGCACCGGTTCTCCCTCTCCCCGCAGCACAAGCTTGTATCCCTGCGCATTGGCGGTCGGGCCGCTACTAAGACAGGTATAGCAGGGCAAGTGTAAGATCAAACCCAACTTGCACTCAAACATGCCAGTTAAAGCAGACCATCAGACTACGCAATAACTGCCGAACTCCGAAATAATGATTGGAATGCCCGCTAAAAATCATGGTTTTGCCAAATCGTATGCCGGTAAGGTTGCTTCGTCTTGATGAAAAGTGGTTAGTGCTGGAGTTATTGCGCGGTCTGCCATTGGGATCAATAGCAAGACTTTTGTTGCGAGTCGCAAGGATCGGCATTGATTTCGCAAACGCAAGGGGAAGGATCGGTACCGGTTGATGTAAAAGAGAACCGGGGACCGTCCGGTCAGGGATACATCCTTCGACTGAGCACCAGGCGGAAGCGCATTTGGAAGGGATGTACCGGAGCGCCCACGGTTTCCTCGGCCTTTTTGTTGGCCTCTGCATGCCAGCCAAAGTCGCCTTCCCGGCGGCGGTCGGCCTCGATCCAGGGGCTCCAGACATCGATCTGGTCGGTATCGGGTGGAGGGAATGGGAAGAGTTCCAGTACGTCGGAGATGGAAGCAACGCCGTCTTTTTCCCACTTCACACAAGCGCCCAGCGCAATTTTCCCCTCCAGCCCGTCTTTTGAAATGGGAATCACCTCCTTCCAAACCAACTCCTCGCCTTGCCGCTCGAACTTCGTCGGGTTGAAACTCGTACTGCCGGTTCCATACGGAAAAAAGTGATAGCTATCCAGCCGGGACCGAGCGTCGTGTGCCACGCCCTCCGGAAGCACTTCCAGCCGGGCGGCATTCACCCGCAATTCCACTTCGCGGTGAACGTACAATCCGCTTTCCGAATGAACCAGGCTGGTGCGATCGTTGGGCTCGAAGGTAAACGGACTTTGCTTACAGCCGAACAGAACGGTGAATGGCCAGAGCAGCATGGCGAACTTGCTGCGCAGGAAAGAAGTGCGGCCTTTTTTTTCTCCCATGGGTCGGCAGGTTGAGTGCGAGGAGGAGTCTCGTTAATAGGGTCACCAAACCCCGTCTCCACGAAAGAGCCTCCGGTTCGGCTTTTGCAAGTTAAGTGGTTTTCCCGCAAGAATTTTCCCCCGGGCCGCGAAATAATTCCGATACCAACAGCAAGCAGCAGGGCGCCTGAGGTCGTCTGTATCCAGATCGCTACCCCGATGCCCGTCAGGAGGCCGGCGAATGGCCATGCTAGATAGTCCGTATAACAAGAAAGCCCACACCAGAACGGTGTGGGCTTTTCAAAAATTTCGATCCATTAGCGCCCGGCTAGGCCACGCCGATGTCTTTGTGCAGCGTTTCGTGGCCTTCCAGTTTGGGCAGGCTGACCGTCAGGATGCCTTCCTCGTATTTGGCGGCGATCGCTTCGGCCTCGATCTTGTCGTTCAGTTCGAACTCCTTCCGGAAATTGCCGGGTTGGAATTCAAAGCGCGCCCAGCCGCGAAACTGATCCCGTTCGTTCTCCGCCTTGTTGTCGACGGCGATGATCAGCAGATTGCCCTGGAGCTTGACTTGAAAGTCGGACTTCTGGTAGCCGGCGGCGTAGAGGCGGATCAGGTACTGATCGTCGAGCTCTTCGACGTTGACCGGCGGATAGCCCCAATTGGCCAGCTTATGTTTCCAGTATTGGCCGCCTTTGTGGCGCCCATGATGGTGTCTTCCCCAATGGGAATGAAAATGATCTCTTCCACACATGATGATTGTTTTTTTGATGATCTTGGTAAGAGCCTGTTTGGGAATTTATTATGAGTCGAAAACGAGCAAATTTTGTTTCAGCCAAGGCAAATTTTGGAGTCGGATGTGGGCAATCCGGCGAAAAATTTAACAGTTTACCCCGCACATATTATGTCGGGGCAGGATGAAAGAAAATTTGCCGTTTGCAGGCCAGAATTAAGTTCCCAAACAGGCTCTAAATGGTTTACTGTACTTCGATGATGCGCTCCGCCCGGATGGGGTTTTCGGATCGAACGGGATAATCGAGCAGCAGGCCGTTTTTCCAAACCGGCTTCATCCGGCGGCCGTAGCGGCGTACGGGCTGGCCGTCCCAGTCGAGATCGCGGAAGAACCTCGTCGCCCGGGCGCCGATGGCAAAAACGAAACTGAGGAAGGCCGCGCCCAGAAGGGCAACTAACAGAAAGCGGCCGATCGCGAAAAAGAACAAGAGTCCCATCGAGAGCAGAAAGAAGAATTTGAATGGTCGCATGGCTTAAGTTTTGGTGATTTTGTGGAGCCCTTTTTTGAGGGCCTTTGTCAGGGTAGACGTACGACCGGTGGAATTACTTTAAAGAAAATAGATTTTTTTGGCCGCTTCATTTTTTTCCGCAGCGCGCCTTCCACTTTTCCCGCATGGCGGCGCGATCTTCATCGCTCATTTGCATCCACTTCTCGCGCCAGTGGCTCCTGTGGCTATGGGATCCCGCCCAGGGAGGTTTGCGGCCGCCGAAACGCAGGCCGCCGAACAGGATGCGGCTGAGGAGCAACAGGCCGAGCGCCTCCCAGAAATTCAGGGGCTTGACGCCGGTGGCCTCGGCCAGCACCTCGTTCCACAAGAACATGATGACGTTGCCCAGCACCAGGGCTGCCAGGGCTACGAAGGCCAGGAAGAACAGGAACTTGGCCAGTGCGGCAGATTTTCTGCGGCGGAAGGAATCGTTGTCGAACATGATCTTTGCTTTTAGGATGGCCGGCAGCGGAAAGTAAGACGCTGCTCCATAAGTTTAATCGGTGATCAATTCTTCATACAGGCTTTGCAGGCGCTTGCGCAGATATTGCACGGCGTAGCGCTTGCGCGAGATCAGCGTTTTGATATTGACGCCCGTGCGGTCGGAGATCTCCTGGAAGGTCTGATCTTCCAGCTCGTTCCACACGAACACCTCGCGCTGGTTTTCGGGCAGTTCTTCCAGGGCTTCGAAGAGGGCCTCCCAGAAAGCCTCGCGCAGCATGTCCATTTCGGGCGAATCCGCCTCGGCCAACAGGATATCGGAAAACAGCTCCTCCCCTTCCCCGGTCAGATCGTCGAGCCGGTCTTCCCGGCGTTTGCGATAGCGGTCGGTGATCCGGTTGCGGGCCACCCGGAACAGCCAGGCGCTCACCTGTTCGATGGGCTCGGTATCGACCACCCGGCTGAACTGATACCACACTTCCTGCAGGATGTCTTCGGCATCCGCCGTGCTCGGCACCCGGCTACGGATAAACCCGAACAGCCGGTTGCTGTACTGCTGAACGACGCTGGTAATGTATGGTCTGGGCGGGTCGGCCATGTTGTGGTATGGGAATTCGGTTTACGCAAGGGTAGACGAACGAAGAGGGAAATTACTTTAAATTTTTTTCAGTTGGCAGTGGGGCTTGCCTGCCGGTCTGGCAATCGACGATATCGGCATAAACGCTAGACAAAATAAAACACAAAAAGTTTTAACAATCTAACAAAAAGAACTTATTTTTGGCCTGGCACAGCTTTTCAGCCCAGAAATGTTTGAAAAACAAGTTCACCGTTTCAGATACCTTACGTCGTGAAGCAATTACTATACGCGTTGTTCGGATACCGGTTCATTTACCTGGGCATGTCGACCCGCAACCTGGGCCGGCTAAAGATCGGGATTGCCCGGAATGTAGGGCTGAGATGGGAATCGATCGACCGGAGCATGAAGGGAAAGCAATTTCCCGTTTTCTGTTTGCCTACCTTCCATGCCCTTTGGTTTGAAGGCCACCTGCACCGCGTCATGAGGCGATTCAACCGACCGGTAGAGGGCGACGGTGGAACCGAGTTCTTCACCTATCTGAGTCCCTTCAGCTGGCTTGGATGGATCTACGTGCTTTGCGCGATGACCTGGGCATTTCTGATTTCCCATCTGCTCCTTTACCTCCTTTTTTCCGGGATCTGGTGCTGGTATTGGGAAATAGAGTTCCTTGAATTTCAAAAGGGTATAGTTGAAATGGTACGCGGTTGGATGTAGTGACCGGTGAATACTACACCCGTATATAGATCCCCCTTCGATCGAACCACCAGTTGAAGCTCCAACAGAACAGCATGTAGCTCAGGGAAAAGGCCAGGGAAGCCCAGTAGGGCGCGATCCAGGCAAAGCCGTTCCCGTAGAGGAAAGCGAACAACGACTGCCCATCAGCGACCCGAATGAACTGCAAAGCCGTCAGGAGGTATTCGGAAAGTAGATAGACGAACAGGGAGTTCATACCGAAGATCTGGAAGAAGCGGTAGTTCCAACCGGGTTTCAGGAAATCGGTGGTGTAGATGATCAGGGAGAGGAGCAACAGATCCAGGCCAATGGTCAGCAGCACATAGGAGCTGGTCCAGAGTTTTTTGTTGATCGGGAATACCCAATCCCAAACATAGGCCGCGGCCAGGCAGAGCACGCCGATCAGCAGCAGTTTGGCCAGGCGTTCATAGCTCAAGCCTTCCTTGATGAGGTAATGCCCGGTTAAATACCCGGCCAATACGTTCACGATGGCCGGCAACGTACTCAATAACCCCTCCGGATCGAAGGCGATGCCCTCTCCGTGGTAAAGGTGATCCGGGCCAAACAACCAAAGATCGACGGTGCGGACAAAATTGCCCTCCATCGTGTAATCCCCGAAGAAGTACAGGAGCCCCCAGTAACCCAGCAGCAAACCGGCGGCAGTGAAGTAGAGCTGTCGTCTTTTCAGAAAGTAGACCAGCACAGCGCCGAAGAAGTAACCCAGGGCAATGCGCTGCAATACTCCCAGAATGCGGGTTTCGCTAAACGGAAAGCTGGTCAGTTCCCC
>JAGQXA010000095.1 GCA_020436865.1 Saprospiraceae bacterium
CAAGGGGAAAGCGAGGATTCGTGAACGGTACGGGGCTCGTAGAACAGGAAGTTCCGGCGGATCTCTTCGAGGTCGAAGCGATCCTCGAAGAAGTACATCCCCTGCAGCACATCGGCCTGCTTGATGAAACAGGAGCGCAGGATCCGGTCCCACGACCAGTTCTGATTGAGAGGCCGCTGGGCGGGCGGAAGCTGATCGACCGTCAGCTGCTCTTTTTCCAGATATCCGTCTTGCTGCAGGTAAATGCCACGCTGCTCGTCGCGCGGAAAGTACATCTTCTCGACGATCTCTTTCCACTGAGCCATTTCGGTATGTTCGTAGAATTTGATGCGTTCGGCGAGGGCGGCGAACTGGCCGGGGGACTGCTCCTTCACATAGGCGATCGATTCCAGGCAATATTGCAGGCACCAAACGGCCATGTAGCTGGTGTACCAGTTGTTGTTGACGTTGTTCTCGTATTCGTTGGGGCCCGTCACGCCGTGCATGACGTACTGACCGCGCGGCTCCGAAAGATGCACCCGCTGCGCCCAGAAACGCGCGATGCCGATCAGCACCTCGAGGCCATAGTCGACCAGGTAGGATCGCTCGCCGGTGTAGCGAATGAAGTCGTAAATAGCATAGGCGATCGCGGCGTTCCGGTGGATCTCCTCGAAAGTGATCTCCCATTCGTTATGGCATTCTTCGCCGTTCATGGTCACCATCGGATACAGGGCCGCTCCATCGGTAAAACCGAGCTTTGCGGCATTTTCGATGGCTTTGCCCAGATGCTTGTAGCGGTAGACCAACAGGTTTCGGGCCACATGTTCGTCGGCCGTAGCCAGGTAAAAGGGCAGGCAGTAAGCCTCCGTATCCCAATAGGTGCTGCCGCCGTATTTTTCCCCGGTGAAACCCTTCGGCCCGATATTGAGCCGCTCGTCTTCGCCGGTATAGGTCTGGTACAACTGGAAAATATTAAAGCGGATCCCTTGCTGGGCCGCCACATCGCCCTCGATCACGACGTCTGCCTCCTCCCATTTAGCTTTCCAGGCTGCCGCCTGGTCGGCCAGCAAGCGGTCGAAGCCCGTTTTGAAAGCCTTCTTGACTGCCGTCTTCGAACGATCTGCGAGTTCTTCCTTTGGGTAATTCAGCGAAGAAAGGACGGCGGCGTATTTGTAGACCACCGTTTCTTCATCCTCTTCTACCTGCAGGTCTACGGTACAACCGATGTATTTTTCTTTTTTCAGGCGATAGGAGTTGAATTCGAGTTCGCCCCCATCCTGATAGATCGCAAATTTCATGGCGGTGGCCACCTGGAAGGCCGTTTTCTTGGTCTCGGCCACGATGTAACCCGATCGGCGCTTGACCTGCAGATCTCTGACCTCCCAGAATTTCTCTTCCCAGTTGGCGTCTTCGTTTTCCACATCGGCATCGACGAAGGGCGTCACGCTCAGTTTTCCGCTGAAGTTGATCGGGGTGATCGAATAGCGGATCGCGCCGATCTCGTCGGCGGCCATGCTGCAGAAACGCGAGGCGTGTACCTGCACGATTTTGCCGCTGGTCAGTTTGGCTTCGAAACTTCGCTCCAGCAAGCCCTGCTGCATATCCAGCACGCGGCGAAAATTTCTCACCTCGCACTTGGCCAGATCGAGCAACTCGTCGTCGATCTCGATCCGGATCCCGATCCAGTTAGGAGCGTTCAGCACTTTGGCAAAGTATTCCGGATAGCCGATCTTCCACCAGCCCACCTTGGTTTTGTCGGGATAATAGACTCCGGCCACATAACTGCCTTGCAGGCTGTCGCCGGAATAGCCTTCTTCGAAATTGGCGCGTTGGCCGAAGCGGCCGTTGCCGATCGAGAACACACTTTCGGAAATCCTGTTCAGGTCGGGCACAAAACCCTCCTCGATGATCTTCCACTCGTCGTGCTTCAGGTATTGTTTCATGGTGCAGCAGCAATTGATTGTTGTCAGGTAAGTCAGGTCAACGAACGCAGCGGTAGCGAACGCTCGATCTCGGTGAAAGTTCGGCCGATGAAGTTTGGCAATACGAGATGGGCCTCGCCCAATACCTCGCTCTGTCCGATCCCAACGGCATAGAAGCCGCCGCGAAGGGCCGCTTCGATCCCCTTGGCGGCATCTTCAAAGACGATCGCCTGGACAGGATCGACTCCTACCGCTTCCGCTCCCATCTCGAACACTTGCGGGTCGGGCTTCGTGCGGGTGGTCACAGTACCGTCGATCACGGCCTCGAAAGCGTCTTCCAGGTCCACCTGGCGCAGGATGGTGCGGGCGTTCTTACTGCTCGACCCCAGCACAACCTTGCAATCGTGTTCTTTGACGTCCGCCAGAAAGGGCAAGACGCCATCGAGAATGTCGGCCGGCGTCATGTTCCGCACCATCTCCAGATACCATTCGTTCTTGATCGCGGCCCAGTGTTCCTTTTCCTTCTGATTGAGCGCTACCCCACCCCACAAAAGGATGAGGTCGAGGGAGCCCATGCGGCTGACGCCTTTGAGCTTTTCGTTGTCCTCTTCGGTAAAGTCGAACCCGAGTTCATTGGCCAGCCTGCGCCAGGCGATAAAGTGAAACCGGGCGGTATCGACGATCACTCCGTCGAGGTCGAATAGGCAGGCACGGATCCGTTTTTTGGTCGACATCTAAATGTGTTTCTGTTATACACCGCTTGGCTTCCAAAGGTGCATGATCCTACCGTAAGATCGTTCCCGCTCCGGTCGGATCGGATGGCGTTCGCTTTCTCCGGCCAGGGTCGCCGAAAAGGCCGGTCGGCCGCGGTTCAACCCCGGCTGTTGCCGGGATAAATATAGATGTAAAACTTACACTATCTAGGTTTTTTCCACGAAAATTCGAAGACGCACTCAATAATAGAAATATTATTTTGATCTTGAAAACCGACGACGGCCGTACTTGCCATATGCATATGAAAAGGGAATTCGAAGCATTCATTCACGCGGAGGCGCTATTCGACCCGGCAGCCGATCGCATCCTGCTTTCGGTCAGCGGCGGGATCGACTCGATGGTAATGGCCCACCTGTTCCGCTCAGCCGATTATCTCTTTGCGCTGGCGCACTGCCGTTACGGATTGCGGGGCGCCGAGTCGGAGCTCGACGCCGACCTGGTTTCCCGAACTGCCGCAGCCTGGGGCGTACCTTATTTCGAGAAGCGCTTCGATACGGCGGGCTATGCCGCCGACCACGGCTTGTCGATACAGACCGCAGCCCGGCAATTGCGCTACGACTGGCTGGGATCTCTCGCCGACGACGAAGCTTTCGACCGGATCGCCACCGCCCATCATCTCGACGATAGCTTCGAAACGGCCCTATTCAATCTGGCCAACGGTACGGGTTTGCGGGGAGTTCGGGGCATCCCGCTCCGCCGGGGCAGGATCGTGCGTCCGCTCCTCTTTGCCGTCAAATCCCAGATCCTGGCGTACGCCGAAGAACAAGGCGTCGAATACCGCGAAGACGCCAGCAACCGCCTGCCGCATTACGACCGCAACAAGATCCGACTACAGGTCGTGCCGGTTTTGCGCGGGATCAACCCGGGGCTAGAGCAAACCTTGCCGGCCACTTTTCGCCATTTCCGCGAAGCCGAGGCCTTGTACGACTTTGCCGTCGAACACTTTCGCGAGCGATTGATCGAAG
>JAGQXA010000615.1 GCA_020436865.1 Saprospiraceae bacterium
GAATTTCCTTCCAGGCCTTGTTGTTGCAGGAAGCGCTTCAGACTGTCGGGCAGCGCAGCGCGGTCGACTCCAAGCAGGGCGGTTTTCGCCAGTTCTTTCCAAAGGGATGCCAGCATGCCGATCAGTTCACTTCCTGAGTAATGTCGCTCTGCCGAAACTCTTTTTGCAGCACCAGTTGGATATTCACCCAAACGATCTCGCCCATGGTCCTGCAGTCTTTAAAAGCATGGGTTTTGTGATGCCGACCCAGTTCCTCCTTGAGTTGTTCCACTTTGTCGGGCGGCGAAAGATCGTCGGCGGTCATGATCTTCATCAGTTCGAGGAAACGTTCGCCGGAGGCTTTGACCCTGGCGGCGATCAGGCTGCGTTCTTCCAGCTGATATTGCCGCACGGTTTCGGAGGTCATGTGCTTTACCCCCATGAAAATGATGGGGTTGTTCTCTTTAAAGTACTGGGGGAGGTAGAAGCTCTTGCGCCCTTCATACGATTGCTGGTCGAAGTCGATCGCTCGCAAGCGGAACTGCGATCCCTCGATGTCGGGGGTGATATCGACCACAAAATTATAGGCTCGCATGTCGCCCAACAGGCGTACGAAGCAGCGTTCGTTGAATTTGACGAACTCTTTGGCCAGGCGGATTTGGTTGAAGACCGATTCGTTCCGGGTCTTTTGCATGAAATCGTCGCCCGGGATACCGGCAATGTGTTCCTCTATGAGCGTTTCGCCGTCGACGAGGAAGGTGATCCGGTTCGGCGAAAGCAGGTCTTCGAGTTCCAGGCCATAGACGCGGGAGGCATCGGCTCTTTTAACGTAGAAATGATCGTAATTGTCGTTGAGCCGGTTGATGATGCGCACGCGAAAGGGCTTGGTATTGCCGAAGGTGCAATAGTCGATGCGGGCGATCGTGAGGTGGTGGTAGGCGCCAATGTCGCCGTCGGTCTTCAGGAGAGCATAGATGGTTTTCAGCGCATCGTATAGCTCTGTTTGGCGATGCCCCTGGAAGTAGACGGTTTCCCAAAGCGTGTCGTTCCCCTGTTGGTCGAGCAGGGGCAGGGAAGAACTGTAGTCGAGCAGGTCTTCGTATTGAAGAGGGAGCGCCACCTCCCGGCTGTATTTCTTGAGGTACTTCCGCAGGTCGGCATTGATCGGGATGGACTCTTTTTTTCGCGAAGGGGCATTGAAAGCCATGTGTGGTCGTTTGTTCGTTTAGCGTGATCGCCCGAGCGATAGGGCATACACGGCGAAGGAAGCCAGCCAGTGTGTTCCTTCATAGTGTTCGCTGGCGATGTTCGGCAGGGTGGCCAGGAGGTGCGCCCGGGCCGCGTCGAGCAACTGCGTTCGCAAGGCGCGATCGGGCAATGCGTCGAGCAATCCGTACATACACCAGGCGCGGCTCAGGTTCAATCCGTCGAGATGCACGATCTTGGGGTCGGAGCGGTCCGACACATCGGCCGGGCTCAGGAGGGCGGCCAGTTGATCGGCCGGCAGGAAACCGTTCCACCATTCCGCAAAATCTTCGGCGGGCAATACCCGGCGCATCAGGTCGGCTTCCTCCAGGCAGGCCGACAAAAAGTCCTCTCCGCTGGGTTCCCAACTGGCCGGGCAGTTCCGGTCGTTCCCGAAGTAGGCCACCGAGCGTTCTTCGATCAACGCTTGAAACGAGTCGAGTTTCGCCGCATGCGCATAATCCCAGGCAAAGGCCAAGCCGAAAGCCGTATTCGGATGAACGCCGGTGCGCACCGGGTATTGTTGTACGGGCAGGAATTCCTGGTAGCGGCCGACGATCGCTTCTGTGAGCGGACGCAGGTTCTCATACCAGCGGCGGCCATCGGGATCGTCCCAGGAGTGGAGCTCTTCGGCGAGTTTGAGCAGCCAGGCCCAGCCGTACATGCGTTCCCATGACTTGCTGGCCTGTTGAAAGTAAGCTACTTCCGCATCGATGTTTGCCGGTTGGAGGTTCTGTCCGATGGCCTGGCGGATCAGGGAATCGTTAGGCAGGCCGGGGAACTCCTTGAGCAGCCTTACGAGCATCCAGTGGCCGTGTACCGACGAATGCCAGTCGAAGCAGCCGTAGAAGGCCGGATGGAGTTCGCGGGGCGGCTTGAGCATGCCGGCGTCGGGCAGGACCTGATTGAGCTTGTTGGGATATTCGCGCTGGAGGCACGAGAGTGCCAGGCCTGAAAAATGAATGGCTCCTTCTTCGGTCAGTTGCAGCACCCCCTCGCCGACATTTCGCAGATAGGGATTGTCGGCCGCTTGTGCCCACGCGACGTTTGCCTGACCCAGCAGCAGCCAACCACAAAGGAGTCGTACAAACACTGCTTTCATCTGCTCAAACAAAAGGGATCTGGGGATCATAGCGAGGATTTTTAGGTGTAAGTTGAAAAATATCCGTTCCGTGTCGTGGGCAGCGAACCGGAGGTTCCGGGTGAACGCTTGTCCGAGTTCAGGAATGCCGTTGGAGTTCGCTAAACGACTGCAGGGTGATGACCTTCCAATTGCGAAGAACCTGTAGAAGTTCCCTTCGGCTGCCGGCCGCCAATCCGACCACATAACCATCGGAGGCCTCTTCCGCCGGAGGGGGGTGGAATTCCATTCGTCCGCGATACACCGGTGCGGGCAGGTGTCGGCTGGCCATCGACCAATTGTCAAACCCGATCGCCTCCTGCCTGCACAGACCGGCCAGCAGGTCTATATCTGCCAGCTGGGAGGTGTGAAGCATGACGGAAAAAGTTTGGTAGTCGCCTTTCTTGATGCGTTGCAGTTCGTCGAAAACGGGGATCTTTTTTCCCTGGCGAACCAGATGTCCGACCACGACGTTATCGACCAGCACCAGATCGCCGTAGCCATAACCCGAATCCGGATGCGGCACGCTTTCGATGATCGCCCGGGCCGGATCGATCCGTCGCCCCCAAACGACCTCGGAAGTGGGGCCGGAATGCAGACAGATCGCAATAGCGCCCAGGTCGAGGTCGAGGGCTCGGTTCGTTTCGCGAAAATCGAAGCCGAGTTGGTTCCAGGCTGTGCGGGCTTCTTTCCACTTCTTCA
The DNA here is from genome assembly GCA_020436865.1 of Saprospiraceae bacterium. Taxonomy (GTDB): domain Bacteria; phylum Bacteroidota; class Bacteroidia; order Chitinophagales; family Saprospiraceae; genus JAGQXA01. Next base: position 3,047 of record JAGQXA010000615.1, read on the forward strand.
GGGCAGTGGCCGCGATGGCCAGGTTTTGCCAGGCCTTCAGATCTTTTGGGTTGCGCTCGGTCGCACAGCTGTTGTAGTAGAAAGAAGGTTTCCATTCAGCGCGATCCTTGTAGATCGACCCCAATCGCCGATAGGGCCTCGACCATTCCGGCGCCAGGCGGATCAATTTCTTGTAGAGCTTGATGGCCATATACAGATCGCCCGCCCGGTCATAGTTTAAGGCCCGACGGAAAAGATCGCTCAACTCTTCGTTGCCGCTCGTCTCTGCTTTCATGATACCTACGATTCGATCAAAATTTACAATGATCTCTCGGGCTGATAAGATAGGATAATTCCAGCTAATTTTCAATCGGGCTCGAAGCGCTTTCGGTAAATACCCCCATTTAGGGATGACGTAAAGTTTAGCTACCTCAGGGTCGCGAGAGCATCCGGATTCACTACCTTTAGGCCATGGCCAGAGCGCAGATCACATGGCAGGTTTGGGTCGACACGGGCGGTACGTTTACCGATTGTATTGCGCTGGACCCCTCCGGCAACCGCATCCGCCTGAAGGTGCTCAGCAGCGGCGCTTTGCGGGGCGTTTTGCTGGAGCGGACCGCCCCTGCCACCTACCGCTTTTCGCCAAACTGGCCCGGGAAAGAACCCATTTTCGAGGGCTACCGCTTGCGTTTGCTCAGCGATCCCGGTGCGTCGGCCCTGGTCGAAGAAATGGATCTGATCGAAGGCCGTATCCGCCTCGACCGCGACCTGCCGTTGGCTATGCCCGCGACCTTCGAGATCTCTGCCAACGAGGAGGCGCCTGTTCTGGCCGCGCGGCTGGCCACGGCTACGCCTCTGAACCGGTCGCTGCCGCCGATCCGGTTCCGGCTGGGATCGACGAAAGGCACCAACGCCTTACTGGAAAGAAAGGGGGCAAGGGCCGTTCTTCTGATCACCAAGGGTTTTGCCGA
>JAGQXA010000616.1 GCA_020436865.1 Saprospiraceae bacterium
GTTTGGGTCCAGCCGAAGACGGCCGTGAAGGCGAGGAGCAGGCCGGAGAAAAACCACTTTTTCATATTTTCCAAGAGTTTAGTCGGTGGAGGGGCAAAAGCCCCGCTTTTTACAGAAAGCGCTGGGAGGGACAAAAAGTTTTGCCCGGCGGTCAATTGTTGGCGTCGATATCTTCGACGATGCGCATCAGCAGCTGAATGTCTTCGAAAAATTCGCGGACGAGTTCGAAGCTCACATTCGAACGAAAAACGAAGGGCTCGAGTATGTCCTTCTGTTCGGTGATGGCGATGTAGGCCTGATGATTATCGAACGAGAGGTAGATCTCCTTGCCCGACAGCTCGGTATAGTCGACCAGTGCGTGCTGCATGGCGTCGGAGAGTAAGGTGCGCACCTTGGCATCTTTCGAGGCGTAGGTCAGGAAGGTTTCGCGAAAGCGCTTGTTGCGGATGAGGTTGTCGATGCTTTCGTTGCCGTCTTTGCGCATATAGCGGATGCTGCGCGAGAGGTATTGCCGGAAGACGCGCGGGAGGATGTAGATGGTGCCGTACACCGACTCTTTCAGCCGGGTGCAGAGGAAAATGCCCTGGAAGACGTAGTTGAGGCGTTCGCGGACCTTGGAGATCTCCCGCACGTTGAGTTCGCTCATCTCGAAATCCAGTTCGCCGATCTTGCCGCTGATGTAATCCTCGCCTTCGAACACGTGCGCCGGCGAGTTGAATAGGCCGCTAGCGACAAATTTATCTTTGGCGATCGACTGCTTAGGCTTGTATACGAGGGTGCCGTAGTTGACCCCGTCGTCGATGAAATCGAGGATGAGGTTGACCACATGCGGTTTGAAGGTGATCACGAACTGCCTGATCAGGTACAGCAGATAGGTGATGTACACGCCAATGAGCATCATCAGGAAGAGGGTGACGGCGATGATCTGTAAGTAGATCTCGAACACGACGACCGCCAGCATGAGGACGGCCGACACCACCACCAGCAAAAGCAAGCGCCGGCGCCGGCGTTCCAGGCGAACGAGCTCGGGGTGGATGGTGTGATTGTAATAGATCCGGAATTCTTCCAGTCGACGCATAGGCTGCCTGAAAACTTTTGGGTCTCCCAAAAATGCAGTATATTCATCGCAACTTGCACCCATTGCTCCAGATCTTGGACAATTTTTTACAAAATCCTTGTTATTTTCCCAGGCATAGTGTCGTTTTCACACTACGATTGTTATATTTACTCGGGTAATTACGACCTTTAATACGTTAATCAAAATCCACAAAACTTATGAAGAAGTATTACTTTTTAGCTGTATTCATGATGCTCGGAGTGCTCGTTGGCGCTCAGATCCCCGTAACCTTCGCCGTGGACATGAACGACGTTCCCGACTTCGATCCGACGGTCGACGTCATGCGGATCGGCGGTGACTTCCAAGGCTGGTCGCCCGCAAATACGACCATGACCGACGACGACGGCAACGGCGTATGGTCGGTAACGGTTACTGAAGGCATCGACGCCGGTCAGACGATCCTTTTCAAGTTCGTCATCAACGACTGGGGTACTAACGAATTCATCGACGGCGCACCTGCCACCGGCGACTGCTATATCGACGACGGCGCTGGCAACGTCAACCGCCAGTATGTCATCCCGTCGGATGTCACCGAGCACATGATGCCGATCTATCTCTACAATGCTTGCGAAGAATCGACGCTGTCGGTTTCCGTCAAGGAAATTTCCACGATCCAGGGCATCAAGGTAAGCCCGAACCCGATCGTCGGCGTTTCGGTCGTAACCTTCGAAAACCCGACCAATGCCGCTCACGACATCACGCTGAGCTCGATCACGGGTCAGGCACTGCGCAGCTGGAACGGCGTAACCGGCACCTCGCTGGAAGTAGCCAAGGGCGATCTGCCCGCCGGCTTGTACCTGCTGACCTTCCAGAACGAACTGGGCGAGATCGGTGCACAGAAACTGATCGTGCAGTAAGTTAAGCACATTACCGTCCAATAGAAATGAGCGTCATCCCGACCCGGTCGGGATGACGCTTGTTTTTTCGGCAGGGGCGACCAACTTTTTGGCGTCCGCCGACCTCTTTGGGAGGTACCCTGCTAAAAATCAACCTAATCGGGTTTCTTAGCAAAATTTCCCGTAAATTTGCACCCCTATGAATCGAGCGGCATATTTTGGTTTGATCGCGAGCCTGTTGTTGGCCCTGGCCGGCGCCGGTTGTAAGTCGGAGTTTGAGAAGATCCGGGCCAGCGGCGACAACGAGTCGATCTACAAGGAGGCCATGAAATTCTACGAAGAGGGCGAGTTCCAGAAAGCGCAGACCCTGTTCGAACTGGTCATCGGATCGTTCCGCGGCCGGCCGGAGTTGGAAGATATCTATTTCAAGTACGCCTACACGTACTACTATTTGGAGAAATACGTGTTGGCGGCCTACTACTTCAAGAACTTTTCCAACACCTTTCCGACCAATCCGCTTCGGCAGGAGGCTGATTTCATGACGGCCTATTCCAATTACCGCCTGTCGCCGAGTTTTCGGCTGGATCAGACCTACACCCAATCGGCGATCGACGAGTTCCAACTGTTCGTCAACACCTATCCGGAGAGCGAACGGGTGGAGGAATGCAACCTGCTGATCGATCAGTTGCGGCAGAAACTGGAGCGCAAGGCCTACGCCACAGGGGAACTTTATTTCGACCTGCGGCAATACCAGGCTGCAACCCAAACGTTTGAAAACTTGTTAAAAGATTTTCCGGAAACGGATAATTCCGAGTACATCCGGTATATGATCGTGCGCTCGGCCTTTCTGCTGGCAGATAACAGCATCTTTGAAAAGCAACGCGAACGCTACCAGACCGCGCTCGACTACGCGACCGATTTTCTGGAAAAATACCAGGATAGCAAGTACCTATCCGAAGTGCAAACCATATTCGATCAATCAAGCAACAAATTAAATTCGTTTACCGATGGCGGATATAAAAACCAAAGTGCAGGGGCTGGATCCTAACGTAAGGGCCCGCGACGTCCATGGGATGGCCAATCCTACGGAGAACATCTACGAGACTCTGGCCGTGATCACCAAGCGCTCGAAGCAATTGGCGGTCGACCTGAAGCACGAACTGCATCAGAAGCTGGAGGAGTTTGCCGTAAGCAGCGATACCATCGAAGAGATCAGCGAGAACAAGGAGCAGATCGAGATCTCCAAATTCTACGAGCGGCTTCCCAACCCGGTCATCATCGCAACCGAAGAATTCATCAACGGCGACCTTCACTACCATTACTCCGACAAGAAGAAGAAGCGCTAATCGACCGGGGAAGTGGTGAAGTCAAACAGCAGCTTGCAAGGAAAAAAGGTGCTGCTCGGCATCTCCGGCAGCATCGCCGCCTACAAGTCAGCCTTCCTCGTCAGAGCGCTGATCAAAGCCGGGGCCGAAGTGCAGGTGGTTATGACCCCCGCCGCTACCCGGTTCATTACTCCCCTGACCCTTTCCACCCTGTCCAAGCGGCCGGTCTTCACCGATGTGCAATCGGAAGACGGCTGGAATAATCACGTCGAAATGGGGCTATGGGCCGATGCCCTGCTCATCGCTCCGGCTACGGCCACCACCCTGGGCCGGCTGGCTGCGGGCTTGGCCGACAACATGGTCGCGGCCACCTATCTGTCGGCCCGTTGCCCGGTATTCCTGGCGCCGGCGATGGACCTCGACATGTGGAAACACCCGGCCACACAGGCCAACGTGCAGCGGCTACAGGGGTTCGGCAATTTCTTTATTCCGGTCGGACACGGTGAATTGGCTAGCGGCCTGGTCGGCGACGGCCGTATGGCTGAACCCGAGGAGATCGTGACTCTTCTAGAGCGCTTTTTTTCCGCTCGCCTCGATCTGGCCGGAAAACGGGTGTTGGTCACGGCCGGGCCCACCTACGAGCCCATCGATCCCGTGCGGTTCATCGGCAATCATTCTTCCGGAAAAATGGGCGTAGCCATTGCCGATGCCCTGGCGGCGCGAGGCGCGCAGGTCACCCTCTTGCTGGGCCCCTCGGCCCAGGAACCTGCCCAGGGCGAGGTGACGACGGTGCGGGTGCGCACCGCCGCCGAGATGCACGCCGAAGCCGCGCGCTGTTTCCCAGAGATGGATGCCGCCGTGCTGGCCGCGGCAGTGGCCGACTACCGGCCGGCGCAAACGGCCAAGGAGAAGATCAAGAAAGGCACGGAGGAAATGACCCTGCGCCTGGAGAAAACCCCCGACATCGCCGCCA
>JAGQXA010000617.1 GCA_020436865.1 Saprospiraceae bacterium
AACGAACTGCAATGGAAGTTTGCCGAGTACGTACTGGACCACTGGAAGCTGGAAATTGTCAAGCCAAATTCATCAACGAAATAACACCTTGGATATGGAACGCCAATCCTTGCGCGAACAATTCAAAAAAGACGGCTACGTCGTCATTAAGAAAGTGCTGACCGACGAAGAGATCGCCCGGTACAAGAACCGCATGGCCGAACTGGCGGCTGACAAAAAAGCCAACTGGACCTTGCCCGACGGAGTCAACAAGGAGAAAGACTTCTGGCCGATCATCTTCAACGAGCGCATTCTGGCAAAGGTGCGCGAGATATTCGGTTCTGATGTCAAATATCTGCAACACAACGACTTACATGTGGGCTTTTCCTCCTTCTCCTGGCATCGCGACAGTGTCAATCGCGAGTTCGGCATCGGTCCGGACTGGGAAGAAGAGGACGAACCCTACGAATTGGCGCGGGTCGGCCTCTATCTGCAGGACGCCGACAGTGGCTTTAAACTGGGCCTGATCAAGGGCACGCATCGTCCCGACGAGCACCTGCCGAAGCGAGAAATGAACCGCATCCACAGTCGTTTGAAAGGCTTGCCCAATCTTTGGGCGGCGCTGACCGGCCGTGGCCTGTTGCACCGGAAAGCCGATTGGGTGGCCACCGAGCCCGGCGATGCGATCATTTTCGATCCGCGGATCCTGCATACCGGCGGTAAGTTCAAGGATGTCAAGTATTCCTTTTTTATCGCGTACGGCCTTCCCAACAAACACTTCTTCAACCACTACAACTACTACCGCCATCTGCGATCCGACCTTCAGTATCAGGACTATGCACCGGAGCTGAAGGCGCAGTTGCAAGAACATGGACTTTATGCCGACGAGCAGCATACGGTGGAAGAGATCGAAGGCGCCTGGCTACCCTCTGCCGCTTTTACCTACGTCGCAAAGCGGTTTAAGTGAGCAGCGAAAAGCAAGGAACTCCCAAACGGCCAAAGTCGCGCTTTAACCGCTTTCTGAACGGCGCCGTGTTCTTCATCAGCCTCGGCGTGCTGGGCAATCTGTACTTCACCTGGAAGACCACCGATTTCGGCGCTTCTTTCCGATGGGAGGAGTTTTCGCCCGGCTATCTTTTGCTAGCGGCGGCGCTGGCATTCATGCCGTGGGTGACGCACATGCTGCGGCTGACCGTTTGGGCCCGTTTCCTGAAAGTGAAAGCTTCGGCGGTCGAGCTGTTCCGGATCGCGGTCGCGACCGATCTGGGGGCGGCCGTCACCCCAACGGTCGTAGGCGGCGCGCCGATCAAACTGGGCATGCTGGTGCAGCAAGGCTTTTCGGCCGGAGCCGCCACGATGCTCGTGGCGATCGCTTCTTTTGAAGACGTGTTCTTCATGCTGCTCATCATTCCCGTCTCTCTGGCGCTGACCGGCCGCTGGGACAGCCCCGTGGTAGCCCGCCTGCTCGAAAACCTGTCCGAAAACTGGCCCAAGATCCTGCTCATTGCCGGAGCGGTCGTAATCGGCGCGTGGTTACTCTACCGGCTGGCGAACCTCCTGTTCGGCCGCTATTTCCGGAATATGCGGAACCCGATCCTGCGCCTTTTTCGCAACAAGACGCAAAAGCTGAAGGAAGACTTCCGGACGATCGCGCGCCTGATCCGTTCGGAGGGAAAGAAGGCCTTTTTCCTGAGCCTCCTGCTCAACACCGTTCAGTGGCTTTTTCGCTTTTCTATCCTGGTGGCCCTGGTGAAGGCGCTGGGCGTCGAAACCAACTTTGTCGAGATCTTTCTCCTGCAGTGGATGGTGTTTATCGCCATGAGCATGGTGCCTACTCCCGGAGCGACCGGTGGGGCGGAAGTCGCCTTCTTCTACGTTTTTGGCAACCTCATTCCGGGAGGGATCATCGCCCTGGTGATCGCGGGCTGGCGGTTTCTGACCTATTACTACATCATGCTGATGGCCGTCGTGCTGCTACAGGTAACCCGCTTGGTCGGGAAAAAGAAGGCGGAGCCGGCCAC
>JAGQXA010000618.1 GCA_020436865.1 Saprospiraceae bacterium
CTAAGGGCACTTACGAGGTTCGTTTCCCGGGAGTTGACCAGGTCGTCGCCCGACACGTTCTGGGCGGCGTAACCGATCGATTTCTTCTCCCGCTTCACGCCGAAAGCCGACACGATCACTTCGTCGAGCAGTTCGGCCTTCTGCCCGAGGGCGACGTCGATGGTCGTCCGGCCCTCGATCGGCACTTCTCGGTCTTCGTAACCCAGATACGAAAAGATCAGGATCTCGGCGCCGGCGGGTACGACCAATTCATATCGACCGTCGAGATCGGAAGTCGTACCGGTCCCGGGGTCTCCTTTTACATAAATATTGACGCCGATGAGCGGCTCACCGGCAGTGGAAGACTCGGTTACTTTCCCCTGCACTGACGATTGTGCGTCGAGAAAAGCGGGAAATAGGAAGCCGAACAACCACAAGCAATGGAGTAGGATTAGCTTGCGCATACTTGAAGGATTGGTAAGGTTGCGAAGGAAAAAACGAGGAAAACGAGAAGCCGGTAACTGCCTAGCAGTCGAAGATGGGTTGCAGGCCGAGGAGACTGGGTGTTTCAAAACACCGCTCGGTCGTCTTGCGGGGCGCTATCGAGAAAAAAGAGCACATAGAGGTTGTTCAGACCACGATGATATGGAGAATCGCCGGTTTTACCAAATCTTTTTTCGCGACCACCTGCTTATCGATCGGCAAACTGATAGCTCAGCACCAGGAAGATCGAGTTGGAGGTCGATCTGAGGTCGATCGAAGGTGAAAGGCCGTTACCGATCTCGTAGCGAGCGTCGAGGGCGAACCGGCCGTGGCGGGCGCCCAGGGTCAGCAGGGCGCCGAGCTCATACTTCCGGATCGGGGAAATGAGTTTCGACTCCGAGACATCGGGGATTCCGATGATATTGCGTTCTTCGTAGTAACGGCTATTTGCTTTCGTGGCATAGCCGTAGGAGAAGCCAAGTCCGACAAACGGACGGATCCGACCGGTCGGATAATTGTAGCGAAACTGGGCGTTCAGACACAGGTACGACAGGTCGAGTTCCCATTCGCGCTTCGCGATGATCGCATTGACGTTTTCTTCGGTGAGGAGCACGTGCTTGGTCTTCCACATCAGTTCGCTATAGAACGACCATTTACCGCGGTTACGCGGCAGGATGTACTCCATGGAAGCGGCGATCCCGAAATTGGGACAGTATTCAAATTCAACCTCATCCAGCGTCGGAGCGGAAGACGCTACGAAATCGTATTTACTCAAGATCCCTGCAGCGGCGACGCCGAAGATAAATCTGCCCAGGTCGGTTTTGCCGACAAACTCGGGCTCGGCGCCTGCCTGACAGTTCTGATAGGCCAGCAAGATCTCCAAGAGGTCCTGTTCCCGGTAACGAACGCCGGCGATCAGGTTGCGTGCGGCGGGGCAGTCGCCCAGATATTCCAGCAGCTGGGTCTTGTAGATGTCTTTGGTCTTGACCACCTTTTTCCCGCCGACTTCTTCCAGGTAGCGGAGATACTGCAATTCCTCGATCGCTCCGCCGGGTCTTTGCAGGAAAAAATGCTCTTTGGTATCGCGGTCGCGCAGGAAGTACAGATTGACGGCGCCCAGAAAGACAGACCGCAGAAATACGGTGTCCAGGCGGAAGTCTGCCTGCTGATCGACGGTGAGTTGCTGGGTGGCAAAGGGCGAGAAATCGACTTCCACCACGGCACCTTGAAAATGCACGCTTTCCTCCGGCACCCAAAACGACTGCAGGTCGAGCGGACCAAAAGACTCCTGAGTAGCTTGCGAGGTCGACCTAAACTGGATCCGGGAAGGGTTTTTCCGCCAATTCTGAAAGTCGATGAGGCCGCGCAAGGTGTCGCCCTCGGTCTTTACCAAGGTAGCAGACGACCAATTGTTTTGAGCAGTAAGGGGAAGAAGGGCAAAACAGAAAATGAGGAGGGTCAGTGCCTTTTTCATTTGGTTTCGAGTTTCTTGGGGTAAGAAAGTGTGTTTTCACTTTGAAAAATAGCAATTCAGCCCGATAAAAGGGCGATTGCCCTCAAAAAAAGTTAAAATTCCTAGCAGCTTTCGCGGATTTTCAGCAAATTCGTCTTGTACACTATTCCAGAACAAGGCCATGGGTATCTATTTCCGATCCAGCATTCAAGCGCACATACCCGCTCATAAGCAGTTGAGCCTAATGGGATTACAGCCCATTTTCGACTGCTAGCCCCCTACCCTCTTCCCTGAGTTTTCTGTAGACTTCCGCGACCGTTCTCGTGTTGTGGAGCACTTTTCTGTTTCCCACTTTTCCGGTACTCTAAAAATCTTTTGCCATGAAACGAGTTTTACTCTTTTTCGCCATTACAGGCCATTGTTTCCTGTCGGGCACGCAAGCCCAGACCTTATTATTCGAAGACTTTGAAAGTGGTTGGCCCGAAGGTTTCGAGCTGATCAATGTCGATCAACTCGTGCCCAACGACCCCGACCTGGTCGGACTGGCCGATTCAGCCTGGTCGGTCCGGTACATTACACAGGAGGGCTGGAATTCCAATACCGCTTTCAGCGTTTCCTGGTATGTGGACGACGAAGGCCCGTCAGACGACTGGATGATCCTTCCGGCGGTCGACCTGGGCGACAATACCGTATTATCCTGGGTGGCGCAGGCCATCACCTCCAGCGGCGATTTTCGCGACCGCTATCAGGTAGCGATCTCTACCGGCGGCCCGGAAATCGAGGACTTTGAGCAGAACCCCTTATTGTTCGACACGGGGCAATTGGGCGAGATCGACTCGATCAAGTACCGATCGGTGAACCTGGCCGATGCGGGCTACGCAAATCAGACGGTCTATATTGCCTTCCGGAATTTCACCGCTCCTTTCGATCCGAACCTTCCTCAGGGCCCTGGAAACGGAGGCAACGAGCTCATGATCGACGACATCCTGATCGAGAACGTGACGACCTCCACCGAAGAAGTAGCCACCGAGGCGTTGGGGATGAGCCTCACTCCAAACCCGGCAACCGACGGGGTCAATCTTTCTTACCAGTTGGATCGGGGGACCAAGGTGCAAATAGAGGTAAGGGATCAAGCCGGAAGATTGCTGCTGTTTCAGGACCTGGGCCAACGGGCAGCCGGCCGCCAGGATGCCTTCGTGGAAACTGGATCCCTGGTTACCGGAACCTATGTGCTCAGCCTGCGGACCGATAAGCAGATCGGGACCCTGCGGTTGATCGTCCGATAGCGTTACTTTCGGCTGCTGTCCGGCCGGTAGAACGCCGGACAGCAGCCCTTCAATCAAAAAACACCGACTATGAATTTCCCAGCACGAATGGCCGCTGGCGCCCTTTTGCTCTTCTTCTGCCTCTCGGCCAATGCCCAATACACCAACTGGATAACCGGCGACAGCTCCGATCTGGTCACACAAGATTACCAATCGGGCCTGGTTCTGGCCGGCGGCGGCGGTGACAACGACAACGCTATGACCTGGATGCTGGAGCGCGCGGGGGGAGGCGACGTGCTCGTCCTTCGCGCCTCCGGTTCCGATGGCTACAACGACTATTTCTATTCACAACTCGGGGTCGCCGTTCATTCCGTCGAGACGATCCGCTTCGACGGTCCCGCCGCGGCTACCGATCCCTATGTCCTGCGCCGGATCGAAGAGGCAGAAGTGCTATTCCTCGCCGGCGGCGACCAGTACGACTACTATCAGTACTGGAAGGACAGCCCGGTCGAAACGGCCATCAACGCCCTCCTGAACGAAAAACAGATCACCGTCGGAGGTACCAGCGCCGGCATGGCAGTACTGGGTGAGGCTTACTACACTCCATCGTCGCTCGGCGTGGTTTCTGACGAAGCCTTAAGCGATCCATACCATCCCTACATGGATGTGATCGGCAAGGGCGATTTCCTGGAGGCGCCTTACCTGCAGGATCTGATCACCGATACTCATTTCGATCAGCGCGAGCGGGCCGGCCGAACGATGACCTTTCTGGCCAGGATCGCAGAAGACTGGGGCGTGCGAGGCCGGGGAATCGCTGCCAATGAATATACGGCCATCTGCGTCGACGAAAGCGGCACGGCCCGCGCCTTCGGCGACTATCCGGAATACGAAGAAGACATGGTGTATTTCCTGCAGATCAATTGCCCGGAGCCCTTCAACCCGGAGATCTGTGCACCGGGCCAGGCCCTGCACTGGCTGCGCAACGAACAAGCTGTGAAGGTGTATCGGGCGCCCGCGACACCGGAGGGAGAGCACACTTTCACTCTCACCGATTTTCTCAGCGGACAGGGGGGCTTCTGGGAAGATTGGTATGTCGATCAGGGACAGTTGTGGAAACTGGCGAATGCCACACCGCCCGATTGCGCCAGTGTGGCCACGAATTCGCCCAAACCGGCGGGTCTACCGGTGCGGATCGCACCCAACCCCTGCACCGATGTGCTTTTTGTTCAAATCGAGCAGGAGGGC
>JAGQXA010000619.1 GCA_020436865.1 Saprospiraceae bacterium
ATTCGCGTTTTCTGGAACCTCCAGGAAGTGCCGACCGACGAGGCCGTTGTCGGCTGGAACGACCCGGGCCTGCCCGAACTGAACACCATGGAATGGGTGGCTACCAATAGCTGGACGGGCGCCATGTACTACCGCATTTTCTTCCAGATCACACTGATCAACGAGTTCATTCGCGAATCGGATGCCGACAAGCTGAATGGTCGCGGTTTTTCGCAGGCCGACGTCGATCGCATCAGTCAGTACCAGGCCGAGGCCCGCTTCCTGCGCGCGCTCAGCTACTTCCATGCGCTCGATCTGTACGGCGGCAATGTGCCTTTTGTGACCGAGGAAGACCTCGTCGGCGCCTTCCTGCCGGAGCAGACCAACGCCAACGATCTGTTCGCCTACATCGAGAGCGAATTGCTCGACCTCGAAGCCGGCCTGATGGATCCCGTGGTAGGCTATGACGACCAGGTGTATGCCCGGGCCAACAAAGCGGCTGCCTGGACCCTCCTGGCCAAGCTCTATCTCAACGCCGAGGTTTACACCGGCTCCGCCCGCTGGAACGACTGCATCACCTACTGTCAGAAGGTGATCGACGCCGGATACGAACTGGAGGGCGATTACACCCACCTGTTCCTGGCCGACAACCAGCAATCGCGTGAGATCATCTTTCCGGTCACCTTCCACGGCCTGAACTCGAAGACCTACGGCGGTACTACCTTTCTGACGCATGCCCCCGTGGGCGGCAGCATGAGCGCCGACGACTTTGGGATCAATACCGGTTGGGGTGGTTACCGCACCACGAAAGGTCTGGTGAATACCTTCACCGACACCCTCGACAACCGCTACCTGTTCTATACCGACGGGCAGAACCTCGAGGTCAACAGCATCGGCACGTTCACCGATGGCTATGCCGTGGCCAAGTGGCGCAATGTCGACCGCAACGGCAACGACGGCGTCGATCCCACCGGTGATTTCGTCGACATCGACTATCCGATGTTCCGCCTGGCCGAGGTGTACCTCATGTACGCGGAAGCGGCCGTGCGCAGCGGCGGCGATACCGGCAAGGGCGCCGGTTACCTCAACGAACTGCGCGATCGCGCCGGCATCGACGATATCGGCAACGACTACACCGCCATGGACGTACTCGACGAGCGCGCCCGCGAGCTGTACTGGGAAGCGCAGCGCCGCACCGACCTGATCCGCTACGGACGCTATACCGGCGGCGCCTACCTGTGGCCCTGGAAAGGCGGCGTGATGGAAGGTACTTCGGTGTCTGACCATCTGGGCATCTACCCGCTGCCCGAGTCGGATCTGAGCGCCAATCCGAATCTGGATCAGAATCCGCAATATTGATGTGCCTTAGCGGTCGGAAGGGTATATAGCGATCGGAACGCTAACGTAGCGTTCCGATCGCTATATACCCTTCCGACCGCTAAAAACGCAGGTCGCCCCTCCCCGCTGGTCGGGTTACTGGAAGTGGATGACCTGGCTCATTCTGGCCGAGGCGGCCCTGTTCTCCTTGCTGGTTTATATTGTTTCTTCGAAATAGTGGTCTGATCAATCCGCTTGGATCAGCACGCCTTGGGAATAGATCCCGCTGTTCGTACCGCACGTCACGAAATAATACCCTTCCTTACGGATACCGCTGCTGCGCAGATCGATGACGATTGATGGTAGCTGCTGTGCCTCGTGCCGGTATTGCCATATTGGAACTCCGGTATGATCGCAGATCCGGATCCACACCGCTTGCCCGAGGAAGTCGGACACATCCAGCAGGAGCTCGTTCTTGGCCGGGTTGGGCGATACGAGCATTGCCGGGCAGTTCGCCTCTACTTCCGGCCGCGAGGCGCAACCCGGGGCGTTGCCGGAAATGGTAGCGGGGTTGCCCGGGTTGCTGAGGTAGTCGCAGAGGTTACCCACGCTGCAGATCGAGAGCATCGCATTGTCTTTCACGATCAGGTTGCTGATCCCGGCGGGATCGATCTGGTCCAGTCCGGTCAGGCTGGGAAGGGCGTCGTTGTTTTCCACCGTAAGCACTCCGTTCATCGCCTTGATCCCCGACAAGGCCGAAATATCCGTCAGGGCATCATGGCCGTAGATCAGCAGGTAGCCGCCGAGGCCTGGAAGGCCCTCCAGACCGGAAAGGTCGGTCAGCGAGGTGTTCTTCCACAACCGGAGATCGGAGCCGATATGGGTGAGGTTGCTCAGGGGCGCCAGGGAGGCGAGCGAAGTGTTCAATTCAAACCACAGGAAAGTACCTACCGATTGCAGTCCTTCGAGCCCCGTGAGGCTTACCAGTAGCGGGTTATCCTGAAAGACCGCATAGCTGCCCACGGAGGTGATCGAGTTCAAGCCGGTCATATTGACCAATTTGTCATTGTAGCTGACGTCCAGGCCTTTGGTTACCGTGGCAACAGACTGTAGTCCGTTCAGGGAGCTTAGCTCTTTGTTACGGCGCACGGCCAGGTAGGTGGTGCTGATCAGATTACTCAGGGCGGAAAGGTCGGTTAGTTTGTCGTGGTGTGAAATTTCAAGTCCGTCGCCATCATAGCCGGGATTGGCTCCTACTTTGGTGAGCGACTGCAAGCCATTCAGACTAAGCAGCTCGTCGTTA
>JAGQXA010000620.1 GCA_020436865.1 Saprospiraceae bacterium
CCGCCCGAAAGTTCTTTTACCTGCTCCCTCCGGCCTGGCGTTTCCTGGCCCGGCGGCTGTATTTTCTGCCCAGCGATCTGGTCGAGGGTTGGACCGGGCAACGCGATGCGCTGACGCCGCCCAAGGGGTTGATCTTTACCGGCTCGGGCGATTACGTCCGCCAAGGAAAAGAGCTCGTGCAGCGCTTCGTCGAACTCGGCGGACTGCAACCGCAGCATCAGGTGCTCGACATCGGGAGCGGCATCGGCCGCGTAGCGGTGCCGCTGACCGACTACCTTTCGCCGGAAGGAGGGTACGAAGGCTTCGACGTGATCAGGCTGGGCGTTAAGTGGTGCCGCCGTCACATCAGCCGGCGCTTTCCCAATTTTCAGTTCCAGTACATCCCGCTGAACAACGACCTCTACCGGTCGAGTGGAAAAGACGCCGCCAACTTCCGCTTCCCCTACCCCGACGATCGCTTCGATTTCGTGGTGGTCAATTCGGTCTTTACGCATTTGCTTCCCGCCGAGGTCGACAACTATCTCAGCGAGATCCGGCGGGTGATGAAACCGGGGGGGCGATGCTATGGCTCGTTCTTCCTGCTGAACAGGGAATCGAAAGAACTGATGGCCGAACAACCCGACTTCCAGTTTCCGCACGATCATGGGCATTACCGGCTGATGGAGGAAGGCGTACGCGCCGCCAATGTGGCTTTTGAGGAAAGTTATCTGCTGCAACTGATCTCCAAACATCACCTGAAGGTCGTATCGACCCACTATGGGCACTGGTGCGGGCGGCCCAAAGGGGAGTGCCTGGATTTTCAGGATTTCTTTCTGCTTGCCTAGTAGCTTCCGGCGCCGTTCCCTCTTTCATCTTTCTACTTTCATCTTTGCCCTAGCTCCCGTATCTTTGTTTTGACAAAAAAATCATTGTTATACCGAGATCGAAATGGTTTAGGGAATCCCAAACCACTTCTTCGTCGGCATATCCTCAAGCGACCGCTATTGGTTCGTCATCATAATTCCCAACCCACTCTCGCTTGAGTATAAAACCCTCTTTCTTGAAAAACATCGTCGGACAAATACCCCGGGGCGGAAATTTCTACCAGCGCGACCGCATCATTCACCGCATTTACCGGCGGCTGGAAGCAGGCAGCCACATTTTCATCTCGGCGCCGCGCAGAGCCGGAAAGACGTCGATCATGCGTTTTCTGGAAGACAGTCCGCAGCAGGGTTACGCTTTCTTGTACATCAGCGTGGAAGATGTCGAAAGCCTGGAAGAATATTTTGAAACGCTCTCGCTCGAACTGCTGGGCAGTAAGGCTGTGAGCAGCCTGGTGAAGGTGTCGGAAAAAGCGCAGGGGTTCCTCGACGAATTTGCCAAACGCATCAAGAAGATCCGTCTGTGGAGCGTCGAGGTGGAGACCTTGCAAGACGAACCGCCCACCTACAGCGAGGAATTCGAACGCCTGATGCGCGACATGGACACCTCCGGCTTTGCGATCGTGTTGCTGATCGACGAATTTCCGGTAGCGCTCGAGCGCATCGCCAAAACGCACGGCAACGAGGCGGCTGTCGAATTCCTGCACGCCAATCGCACGATCCGGCAGCGGGCCAAACCCGGCATTCAATTCGTTTACACGGGCTCTATCGGGCTGCCCAACATCGCCCGGCAGCTCGACGCCACGGCCACGATCAACGACCTGAACGTCGTCGAAGTGCCGCCGCTGACCCAGGAGGAAGGGCTGGAATTCACGCAGAAGCTGCTCGACGCCTACCAGGTGAGTTGCGCAGCAGGGGCGATCGTGCATATGCTCCGCAGCATCGATTGGCTGATGCCTTTCTTCATCCAACTCGTCGTGCAAATGCTCATCGATGAGTTCGAGCTCCACGGCCGGCCGATCACGACCGAAACGGTCGACCTCGTTCTGGAAAAAGCCAGCAACCACCGCAACAACATCTATTTCGAAAACTACTACAGCCGCCTCGACAAGTCGCTGCCGAAAGAGGAGGCCGGCCTGGCCAAACAGATCCTTTCCCGCATCGCCGAAGAGGGCGAAGTGTCGAACGATAGCCTCCGGGAGTTGTCCGGCGCCGCCCGCATCCTCGAGATCCTGGAGTTCGACGGGTATATTCACCTGCGGGCAGAGGCCTATCGGTTCAATTCGCCCATTCTGCAGCGTTGGTGGGTGAAGTATGCCGATGGTTAGAAGAAAGAGGTAATCCATAACGG
This sequence comes from Saprospiraceae bacterium, assembly GCA_020436865.1. Classification (GTDB taxonomy): domain Bacteria; phylum Bacteroidota; class Bacteroidia; order Chitinophagales; family Saprospiraceae; genus JAGQXA01. The sequence continues at coordinate 2,212 of JAGQXA010000620.1, forward strand.
TCGGATCGCTCGGAGCGATCCGACCGCTAATTGACCGGGATGAGCAAGCCGACCATTTTTCATGTGTACAATCCGAAGAATCAGACGCACGAGCAGTTGATCGACGGATTCGTCGTACGGCAGGCTACCTTTCAAAAGCTCTTCCGCGCCATTCGCGATACCCGGATGGAGCATCCGGAACAACACTTCCTGATCACCGGCAAACGGGGCATGGGCAAAACGACCCTGCTGCTGCGGATGGCCTACGAAGTCGAGAAGGATCCCGATCTGAACCAGTGGCTCGTTCCGATCGCCTTCAACGAGGAGGAATACGGCATTCGAAAACTCTACCGCTTCTGGGAGCGCATCATCGAACTGCTGATAGAACGCGAACCGGACTTCGAAGGCTTAAACCATCAGATCAGCTTGCTGTCGGAACGCTTCACCAACGACAACGACTACGAGAAGCGCCTGTTCGACAGCTTGGAGGAGAAGCTGCAGGAGAAAGGCAAAAAGATGATCCTGTTCATCGACAACTTCGGCGAGATGTTCCGAAAGTTTTCGGCCCAGGAAGCGCATCGCCTTCGCAAGATCCTGCAAACCTCGGCCGAACTCCGGATCTTCGCCGCTTCCTCCGTGGTGCTGGAAGCCTTCTACGATTACAGCCACCCGTTCTACGAGTTCTTTCAGGTCGAACGCCTCGAAGGGCTCAGCACCGAAGACACCCAGCGTCTGCTGTTGAAGCTGGCCGATCTTTACGATCAGCAGAAGGTGGCCGACATCGTGGAAAACCAATGGGGACGCGTGGAATCGCTGCGACGGCTGAGCGGGGGCGTCATCCGCACCATCATCCTGCTCTTCGAGATCTTCATCGACGAGCAGGGCGGCGACGCGCTACGCGACCTGGAAGGCGTACTCGACCGGGTCACGCCCTTTTACAAACACCGCATGGACGAACTCTCCCCTCAACAACAGGAGATCGTCGAGATCATCGCCCTGAACTGGGACGCCATCGGCGTGCGCGAGATCGCCACCCACACCCGCCTGGAAAGCAAGGTGATCTCCGCCCAACTGCATCAGCTGATCAAGTACGACCTCGTGCACAAGATCGCCACCGGCACCAAAAACCACCTTTACCAGATCAGCGAGCGCTTTTTCAACATCTGGTTCCTCATGCGCCACGGACGTCGCAACGACAAGCGGCGGGTACTTTGGCTGATCCGCTTCCTGGAGGAATGGTGTACGGCCGACGAGCTGCTCGAGCGGGCCGATAAGCACATCCACCACCTGCGGCAAGGCGATTTCCAAACCCAGGCCGCCTATCTGGTGTCGGAGGCTTTAGCCCATACGCGCCAGCTGTCGAAGGAAAAACAACACGAACTACTGAGCGCCACCCGGGCTTTTCTCGAGCAGAAAGAGAGCGACTTCCGCGTACGACTGTCGCGCTCCGACATCGATCTGGCCCAGCAGGCCGACGAGGCCTTCCTGCAGGAAGAATTTGAAGCGGCCCTCGCGCTCTACCTGCGCATGAACCGCCAGGATCACCTCCGGATCGGGCGGTGTTACAGCGCTCTGAAGAATATGAAAAAGGCCGAAGACCACCTCCTCAAGGCCATCGAGCAGGGAGAGGTCGAGGCCTTCACCTGGCTCGGCATTCTCCATCAGGAGCAATACAGTTACGAGCTGGCCCGGGCCTACTACGAAAAAGCCATCGAACAAGGCGACCAGAACGCCCTGTTGGCGCTCGGCAACCTCTATTTCCTGCAACGCGACTACCAGAAAGCCGAGAAGCTTTTCATCAAGGCGAAAAAAGCAGGCAAAGAGGAAGCCTATTTTGCCCTGGGCAGGGTTTACCGCCTGCAGCGGCGCTACAAGTTGGCGGAGAAATACCTGAAACTGGCTATCGAACAGGGTAATTCCGAGGCACTGAGCTGGTTGGGTTGGCTGTACCGCAGCCAGGGGAATGCCCACCTGGCCGAAAAGTATTTGAAAAAAGCAATCGAGAACGGCAACCTCCATGCCCTCTACCATCTGGGCAAGCTCTATAAGAGCCAGGGCCAATACGACGAAGCCGAGCGCTTCCTGCAACGGGCCGTCGACCAGGGGCACCGCAAGGCCGTCTTCCAATTGGGGGTCGTCTTTCAGGTCCAGGGCAAATTGCCGCAAGCCGAAACCTGCTTTCTGAAAGCGGTCGAATACGGCAACCCGGAGGCGCAGCTCTACCTCGGCAACGTGTACAAAGACCGCGGGCAGTACGAACTGGCCGAACAGTGTTTCCTCAAGGCCAGTCAGCGTGGGCAGGTCGAAGCGCTCAACGATCTGGCCAATCTCTACCGCACCCAGGGGCGCTCCGACCTGGCGGAAAAGTACTTCCTCC
>JAGQXA010000621.1 GCA_020436865.1 Saprospiraceae bacterium
CGCCCTTTCCACTGCCAAAACTCACCCCCCGCATTGACAAAAGTCACCTTTCGCCCCCTTGAAATTCATGAAATTGGCCTGTGAATTGGGTCGTACCGACCCGTTTCCGGTGATAAAGCCAGAGATTTTGGCGATCACCCATTAGGCAAATGCACTTGAAAAAAGATTAACTATGGCTAATTCACCTGAAACGTTGGCGGCTGGTCGGCGCGAGACCAAACAGGTTATTCCTGTCGACGAACACATCATTGAGATCGTCAGTGACTCCGGCGAAGGCGCTCAAAAAGCCGGACAGAGTTTCGGCGCCATTTCCGCAAAAATGGGCAACGGCGTCTGGACCGTAGAGATCATTCCCGCCGAGATCCAACCTCCGCCCCGCACCGTACAGGGCGCCTCCGGCATCCGCATCCGCATCGGATCGCGCAAGATCACCAACCCCGGCAACGAAGCCGATCTGGTGATCGCCTTTAACGAAAAAGTGCCCTATGCCCGGATCGAGCAAATGGCCTATAAGGAGGGCACCGTGCTCCTGATCGAAAGCAAGTGGGGAGAAGACGAATCCGAAGAGATCCGCAACAGCTATGTCGAAGCCATCCAGGATTTTCGCGAACGCGGCTATGTCGTCCACGAGATCCCGATGGAGAAGGAGTGTCTGCGCTGGGTGCGCAACCCGAAGAAAGGCAAGAACATGTGGGTGCTCGGGCTGCTGTGTTACCTGTACGACCGCAGCCTGGAACGGGCCGAAGAACAGATCCGCCAGATCTTCCGCAAGAAATCCGACGCCATCGTCGAAAGCAACCTCCAGCTCCTGCAGGCCGGATACGAATGGGCCCTGCAACAGCTGGATTTTCGCTTTGATCTCCCTTCGATCCCCTCGGAGAGCGAAATGGTCGTGATGAACGGCAATGAGGCCCTGAGCCTCGGCATCATGGCCTCGGGCATCGAGGTGTGTTCCATGTACCCCATCACGCCCGCCACTTCGGTCACCCACCACCTGGCCGAAGCTTTCGAACGGGCCGGCGGACTCGTACACCAGGCCGAAGATGAAATTGCCGCCATCGGCTTTGCCGTCGGCTCCTCCTATGCCGGCAAGACGGCGGTGACCATCACCTCCGGTCCCGGTATCGCCCTGAAAACGGAATTCATCGGACTGGCCGTCATGGCCGAGGTGCCGCTCGTGATCATCGACGTACAGCGGGGCGGTCCTTCTACGGGCTTGCCGACCAAGGTCGAACAGGGCGACATACTCGCCGTACTCTATGGCCAACCGGGCGACTCCCCGAAGATCGTCCTGGCTCCTGCCACCATCGAAGAGTGCTTTCACTTCGTGATCCTGGCCCGCAAGCTGGCCGAAACCTTCCGGATGCCGGTCTTCGTGCTGTCGGATGCCAACCTGGCCACCGGCGTGCAGCCCTACCCCCGGCCCAAGGTCAACCGCGACTGGTTCTCCGGTCCGATCGATCAAAGCCCGTGGAAGGAAAAAGGGCGAGCCTTCGGTTGGGACGAAAAGACCGGCCTGAGCAAACGGCCGGTACCGGGGCAGGCAGGCGGCATGTACACGCTGACCGGCCTGGCGCATAACGAGCAGGGCATCGTGTCGTACAAACCCGAAAATAATCAGTACTCTTCCGCGATGCGGAGCCGCAAACTGGCCACCTTCGGCCAGACCCTCAAGCCGCCGGTCATCAACGGCGATCCGGAGGGCGATCTGCTGATCGTAGGCTGGGGCTCCACTCTGGGCACGATCGACGAGGCGGTCGAGAAGGCCCGGGCCATGGGCGCCAAGGTCTCTTCGATCCACCTGCGGTTCCTCAGTCCGCTCGAACCCGGTCTCAAAGAGATCTTCTCGCGCTTCAAGCAGGTCATGACGGTCGAGATCAACTACAGCGACCGCCTGGAAGACCCGTTGATCACCGCCGAGAACCGCCGGTATTCGCAGCTGGCCTGGATGCTCAGGGCCCAGACCCTCACCGACGTGCAGTGCTACTCCAACGTGCACGGCCAGCCGATGAGCCCCGGCCTCATCCTGCGCCAGATCCAGTCAGCTCTTCAGATCCGTTAACCCATTAAGACTCAAAGCCATGTTTGGACTCAAATGCGATATAGCCCTCGACCTGCCCGAAAAGTACTACTTGCAGCACGACTATGAAAAAGGCGTGGCGCGGTGGTGTCCGGGTTGCGGCGACCACGCCGTGCTGGCGGCCATTCAAAAACTTTGCAAGGAATACCAACTGCCGCCCGAAAAGACGGTCTTCGTGTCGGGCATCGGCTGCTCTAGCCGCTTTCCCCATTACATGAACACCTACGGGTTTCACGGCCTGCACGGACGAGCCTTTCCCGTGGCCAGCGGCGTGCGCTTCCGCCGACCCGATCTGAATATTTTTGTGGTCACCGGCGACGGCGACTGCTGCTCGATCGGCGCCGGAGCCTGGGTGCATGCCATCCGCTACAATATGAAAATGGTGGCCCTGCTGTTTGACAACGGCATCTACGGCCTGACCAAGAAACAAACTTCGCCGACTTCGCGCATGGGCACGGTTTCGAATACCCACCCGACGGGATCGGTACTACCGCCGATCAACCCGATCCAAACCACGCTGGGCGTTTCGAACGTGTCGTTCGTCGCGCAGACGTCCGACATGAACCCGGCCCACCTGTATGCCACCATCAAAGCGGGCTTCGAACATCCGGGATTCGCCTTCATCCGGATCATGCAGCGCTGCCCGGCCTTTATGCAACAGCAAACGGACGACTGGAAGACTAACAAGGACCAGTTCGTGCTGCTCGAACACCCGAAAGGCATTTCGGTCGACGAGGCCGTGGCCGACACCTTCGGCCTGCGCGTCGCCCACGATCCGGGCGCCTTGCACTCAGCCCGCGAACTGGCCGAAGATACCGACAAGGTCTACCTCGGCCTCTTCTACCAGAATAAGGAGGCCTTGCGCTACGACCTGTACGGCGCTCACAACCTGGGCTATACCTACGAGCAAAAAGAAGCCGCCCTGGAAACAGAACTCGACCGCTTCGCCATTTGATCAGCAGCCATATCCGCGAAATCATGACCAAGAAGAAAGAGCAAGATCACATCATCCGGAGATTCTTCCAGGAGGAGAGCGACGAACGGCCGAGCATCTTCGCGGCCGACCGCGAGTCGGCAACTGCTTTTCCGGAAGTCGATTTCCAGCCGGTGACGCCCGCCCTGCCGAATCTGCCGGCCGGCCAAAAAGCCGGTCAGGAAGAAACGAAAGCCTACTGGCGCAATCTGCGACTCTTCTTTCGCAGCGGAAAAGGGGGCGGACTCCCCCTTTTCAAAGATCGCCCCATCGTAGCGCCGGCCCTGCTGGGTCCGTACCTGACCCAAGGGTTCAGTCCGGAGGCCTTTCCCTTTTGGGTAGATGAAGTCTCAGGAGATGGCAAGCCATTAAAAACCTTGATCGACAATGCTTTAGGATCAAATTCTTCGAGCAACGGATCAACCGGCATTCTCGTCGATAACCGCTCCCGCCTGGAGGCATTGCTTGCCAAGGAACTCGACAAGGCCGCCGGCATCGGCGCCTGGCCGGAGCTGCTCCGGGAAGCGGCCGTGCGACTGCAGCGACAGCTCGACCTGCCCAGACTGGAGCAGGAAGCCCTCGGCAAAGAACTGCAACAGCTGGAACGGGCACTGCCGGCCGCGGGTCGGGTGTACGCCTACTCCGAACACCTGCCCTTGCGTCTGCTCGAAGCCGCGATCCGCAGCAACCGCCACGAACTCCTGACCGAGTTCCGCGAGGAGGTCCGCCTCCTGTCGAACCGGCTGCAAGACCTGCTGACAGTCGAACGGCAGAAGGCCCCCAGCCAGGAAGATCGCGAGAAGCTGCGCAGCACTTATGATTTCGCCGATACCTTCATCAATTTCGATCAACTGTCGACCATCGAACCTCCGGCCGGTTCGGCGCCCATGCCCGCAGAACGCCACCACCGGCTCGAAGAACTGCTGCACACCCTCGAAACGGCGGCCGAAACGCTGTTCGAGCGCACGGCGACCGTCATCGTCGCACACAGCTGGCCGGAAGAGAGCCTCCCCTCCTTTGAAGGCGCCACCGTGCGCCGGGCCCCGGAAGGCGGACTGTGCCGCGAAGCGCGCG
>JAGQXA010000096.1 GCA_020436865.1 Saprospiraceae bacterium
CGGGTGCAGTTCAACCTGCCCATCCGCTTCAAGCTGGAGGATCCCTTGCCCTATGAGATGATCGGACCGGATACCGTCTATGTCGAATTCGATACTCCCCTCGCGTACCGGAAAGGGGAGGAAGCTCTGACGGCCTTCCTGGATTCGGTATTGACCTATCCGGAGATCGGCAACGATAGCTGCCTCGTCGGCGATATGGATGTGAAAATGCTCGTTCAGCCCAACGGTTCTATCAAGGTGCTCAATGTCAACGATTTCAATAACCTGGGCTTCGACTTTCAGTTCGAGGCCATCCGGGCCTGCAATTCGACCTGGGGGCAGTGGGCGCCGGCAGTCTATCAGGGGCGTCCGGTGCCGGCCGATTTCGACGTCAACCTGACCTTCTTACCAACCGCGCCCGCCTGCAAGCAACAGGTCGACAAGTTCGAGCGGGCCAACCAACTGGCCTATGAAGGATTGGAACTGTACAATGCCGAGGAGGCGGAGGCCGGACTGGCCAAACTCGACGAGGCCATCGAATTGTTCCCGCAAAATGCCAACTATCGCTACATGCGCGGGCAGGCGCTACTCAACGAAAACCGCCTGGAAGAAGCCTGCGGCGACTTCCAGATCGTCCGCGAGGTGCTCTCGACCTCGTATGTCGACAATCTGCTGCTGATCATTTGTAAGTAGAAAGATAAAAGTAGAAAGATAAAAGATAAAAGAGGATCGGGCCGACTACTGACGTAGCGGCCCGATCGCTTTTCTAAAGAGTCTTCAGCTTAGAGCTTGATGAACGGCTGTGCGGGCAGTCCCTCCAATTGGAGAAGGTAGTTGCCGGCGGGCAGTTGGCTCAGGTCGAACGAGCGCGTCGTTTGGCCGGACACTGCCTGGAAGCTATCCTGCAGCAGTTGTTGTCCGTTGGGAGCCAGAATGCGAAGTTGGAACTCATGCGGACGGTCCATGCCATTAAGTTCGAGCGTGAGCAGGTCGCGCACGGGGTTCGGGGCCACCGTCAGCCGGGCCTCCGGAAAGAGGTCGCTGACCGAGGTGATGTCCGTCACGTTGATGGTCATCGTGTACGAACTTGCACTGAAGGCCATGCCGTCGGACACTTCGAAGTCGAAGCTATCGTAGGCCGTGCCGAAATCGTCGGGATTCGGCGTGAAGACCAGATTGCCGACATCGCCGGCCGGAATTTCCTGGTCTTGGGTCACGGCACTGCCGTTGTAGGTGAGGGATCCGACCATCGGCAGGCCGCTGATGCGGATCGCGTCGAGCTGGTCGCCATCGGGGTCATTGAACGGAAAGTCGCTTTCCTGGAAGGCGTACTGCGTATCCTCGTCCATCGTGATCTGGGCGTTGGCGGAGGTGGGCAAGCTGTTCGGGCTGCCCAGATTTTCGTAGTAGATGATCCCGCCGTAGTAGATGCCGGCCAGGATGTCGTTATCGCCGTCGTTATCGAGGTCGCCGACAGCCACCTGTACCGACTCGCCGCTCGGCAGGATGACGCCAAACGGATTCACCATGGGTGGGCTGAACAGCGGCGCCTGCGGCGTGCCGGTGTTTTGTGCATAGTAGAGCAGGTTCTCGCTCGGATAGAAGCCGTAGGTCTGGTAGAAAATGTCGAAATCGCCATCATTGTCGAAGTCGACCAGATCGCCGATCCGTACCAGCGAGGCGAGGCTCGGATTGGTGAGTCCGAACGGGTTGTTGATGGCCGTGCTGAAGTTGGGGCTTTCCGGCGTACCGATGTTCTGCATGTAGGTCAGGTCGTTCGGGTAGTTACCGATCAGCAGGTCGTTATCGCCGTCGTCGTCCATATCGGCCGCGTTCAGGAAACCCAGCAGACCGTTGACAGCGGGAATGTTGAACGGATTGACCTGTTGGCTGCCGAAGCCTGGGTTTTCGGCGTCGCCGATATTTTCGTAGTAAACTACGGTCGAGAAATAGTATCCGCCCATGGCGAGCATGTCGAGGTCGCCGTCGTTATCCATGTC
>JAGQXA010000622.1 GCA_020436865.1 Saprospiraceae bacterium
CCCGAACAACTCACCGAAGAACAATTGATGATCCGCGAAATGGTCCGGGATTTCCTGGAGAACGAGATCGCCCCAAATTTCGACAAGATCGAAAAGCAGGAAGACCAGATCGCCGTCAAGCTGCTGCAGAAAGCGGCGGAACTGGGCTTGCTGGGCGCCCACATGCCGCAGGAATACGGCGGCATGGAACTCGATACCAATACCAATACCCTCATCGCCGACACCCTGGGCCCGGCCCGCTCGTGGACGGTCGCCTTCGCCGCCCATACCGGCATCGGAATGCTGCCGATCCTCTACTTCGGCACCGAAGCCCAAAAGGAAAAATACCTGCCCCGCCTGATCAACGGCGAACTCAAGGCCGCCTACTGCCTCACCGAACCTTCGTCGGGCTCCGACGCCCTGGCCGCCAAGACCAGGGCCGACCTCTCCGCCGACGGCCGGCACTATGTGCTCAACGGCCAGAAAATGTGGATCACCAACTCGGGCTTTGCCGACCTCTTTATCGTCTTCGCCCAGATCGACGGCGACAAGTTCACCGGCTTCATCGTGGAGCGCAAGTCCGAAGGGCTGACCCTCGGAGCTGAAGAGCACAAATTGGGCATCCATGGCTCCTCGACGCGGCAGGTGTACTTCGAAAATGTACAGGTACCTGCCGACAACCTGTTGGGAGAGATCGGCAAGGGCCACCTCATCGCTTTCAACGCGCTCAATATCGGTCGTTTCAAACTGGCCGCCCTCTGTTTGGGCGGCGCCAAGACGAGCATCACCGAGGCCGTGAGCTATGCCAACGAACGCGTCCAGTTCAAACAGCCGATCGCCAATTTCGGCGCCATCCAATACAAGCTGGCCGAACAGGCCATCCGCCTCTTTGCCGGCGAAAGTGCGCTGTACCGCAGCTCGCAGTTGATCCAGGACAAGAACGCCGCCCTCATTGCCGAAGGCGCTACCTATGCCGAAGCCAAATTGAAAGCCGCCGAAGAATACGCCATCGAATGCGCCCTGCTGAAAGTGATCGGCTCGGAAGCAGTCGACTATATCGTCGATGAAACCTTGCAGATCCACGGAGGCATGGGCTACTCGGAAGAGGGCGACCCCGCACGCGCCTATCGCGACGCCCGCATCAATCGCATCTACGAAGGCACCAACGAGATCAACCGCCTCCTTTCGGTCGACATGCTCCTCAAACGGGGAATGAAGGGCCAGATCGATATCACCGGTCCGGCCTGGGCCGTGCAAAAGGAACTGGCAGCCATGCCGGTCATGGAAACGGTCGCCGGCCCGTACGGAGAAGAGAAAAAAGCCGTCGCAGACTTCAAGAAGGCCGTGCTGATGGTCGCCGGAGCAGCCGTTAAACTGCAAATGGACGGCCAGCTCAACCTCAAGGTCGAACAGGAGGTCGTGATGAACATCGCCGACATGCTCATCGATCTCTTCCTGGCGGAATCGCTCCTCTTGCGGGTGGAAAAACTGAGCACGCTAGGTCAGAAACCGGCCGGACAAGAGGTGTACGACGCCATCTTGCGCACCTTCCTGCACGACGCCACCGCCCGCATGCTCAAGAACGGCGGCGACGCATTGGCCTCCTTCGCCGAAGGCGACTTGCTGCGTACGCTTCTGATGGGCCTGAAGCGCTTCACGAAGTATCCACCGGTGAACGTACGGAACAACCGCCGGCAAATCGCCGCGGCCTTGATCGAGGCCAATCGCTATTGCTTCTAACTGATCCGGCTCCAACCTTTCAGTTTGGGGCCCTGCTCCTGCAGAAAACGCCGGAGCGGCGCGTGGATGGGCTTTTCCAGGAGGGGATCGTCTTCCAGGACGCGCGAGGCCACCGTGCGGGCCGTTTTCAGGATCACGACATCGGTGGCCAGATCGGCAATGCGAAAATTGAGGATGCCGCTCTGCTGCGTACCTTCGATATTGCCCGGACCACGCAGGCGCAGGTCGGCCTCCGCGATCTCGAAGCCGTTGGTCGTGCGCACCATGGTCTGGATGCGCTCTTTGCTCTCCTGGCTCAGTTTGTAACCCGTCATCAGGATGCAGTGCGATTGATCGGCGCCGCGCCCTACCCTGCCCCGCAGTTGGTGCAGCTGCGATAGCCCGAAACGCTCGGTATTCTCGATCACCATCACCGTAGCATTAGGCACGTTCACGCCCACTTCGATCACCGTGGTGGCCACCATGATCTGGGTTTCGCCCCGGGCGAAGCGCTGCATTTCGAAATCTTTATCCGCCGCCTTCATGCGCCCGTGTACGACGCTGATCTGATAATCCGGACGAGGAAACTCGCGCAACAGCGCTTCATAGCCTTGCTCGAGAGCCAGCAGGTCGAGTTTTTCCGATTCTTCGATCAGCGGGTATACCACATAAACCTGCCGCCCTTGCGCGATCTGCTCCTTCATAAAGCCGAATACCCGCAGACGATGGGCTTCGGTGCGATGAATAGTGTCGACGGGTTTACGGCCGGGCGGCAATTCGTCGATGACCGACACGTCGAGGTCGCCGTACAGGGTCATCGCCAGGGTGCGCGGTATGGGCGTGGCGGTCATCACCAAGACATGCGGCGGATAGGGGTTGTTCTTTTTCCACAGGCTGGCGCGCTGTGCGACGCCGAAGCGATGCTGCTCGTCGGTGATGGCCAGACCGAGATTCTGGAAGATCACCGGATCTTCGATCAGCGCGTGCGTGCCGATCAGGATGTCGATCTCGCCCTGCGCCAGCAGTTGGAGGAGGTCTTTGCGCTTTTTCCCCTTCACCGTACCCGACAGGAAGGCCACCCGGATGCC
>JAGQXA010000623.1 GCA_020436865.1 Saprospiraceae bacterium
CCGATCAGGGAAGCGACCCAGAGAACGGCCAGGGCGATCAGCAAGGCGATGCCCACGATAACGAAGATCGGTCGGATGATCTTTTGCAAGAGCTCGATGAGGCCCCGGATGAGGGAGCCGAGAAAGGCTATTCCCTGAGCAAGGATTCCTCTAACATCCCCGGCTTTCCCGTAGCTTTTTTTTTTCGATCCGAACTTACTGCTCAATTCATCGCCGAGCTCAGACACTTTGGTCGACAGATGCTCCATTTCCCCTTCGATGATCTTGCCGATGTTCGACACGTTGATCGGTTCGCCACGCATAGAGAGGCGGTCGCTGGCCGATTCGGCTTTGGGCAAAATGGCCCACAGGATCAGATAGGCCGGGATACCTACTCCACCTGAAATGGCGATCAGAACGAAGAGCAGACGTACCCAAAGCGGATCGGGGATACCGAAATAGGCCGCTATGCCGGAACAGACCCCGCCGATCACTTCGTCGTCGGGATTACGGAAGAGACGCTTGCCCGTCCGGTACTTAGTCTTGGCTCCCGTTTTGGGGGCCTCGTCTTCGTCGGCATCGAAGGCCGCTTCGGCGCCGAAATCTTCGGGCGTACCCATGATGGCGATCGCGTTCCTGACGTCTTTGAGCGTGACGATGGGGCGGTTGTCGAGGCTTTCCTGAAACAACTCTGCCAGTCGGGCTTCAATATCGCCGGTGATCTCTTCGTACCCATCCGAATCGCGGAAATGGCGATGGATGGTTTTGAGGTAGGAGGACAGATGCTCGTACGCATCCTCGTCGATCGTGAACGGATATCCCCCGAGATTGATATTGAATACCTTATTCATTATTGGAAATATTTTTGGTGGATTGATGAACCGCACTGACCAGTTGATTCCAGGTTTCCAGCAAACCCTGCAGGAAATCCTGTCCCTGATCGGTGAGTTGATAGTATTTGCGCGGAGGCCCCTCCGTGCTCTCCCGCCAGGTATACTGGAGCAGGCCTGATTTCTTCAGCCGGGTCAGCAACGGATACAAAGTGCCCTCCACGACGATGAGATCGGCCTCCTTCAACTTGCCGATGATGTCGGAAGTGTAGGCCTCCTCTTCGGAGATGATCGAAAGGATGCACAATTCGAGTACCCCTTTCCGCATCTGTGCCTTTGTATTATCCAGGTTCATGTGGCAAAGATAAGGTTCAAAAAGGTACCATGCAATACATAGTAATATTTTTTGCCGGGTAATTTCTATAAACAGGTATTTTATATCGACGAAATAGCGATCGGAACGCTATGGAGCGTTCCGATCGCTATATAGCCTTCCGATCGCTAGGGGATAAAACACAAATGGCCAAACGGTCGCGGTGGATCGTTCAGCCATTTGAGGTTGGGAGGTAGAATTATGCTATTCTGTTTTGGACGATTGGATCTTATTGAGCAGCAGGGCGGCTTTCATGAGGAAGTCGTCGTGATACTCGCGATATTCGTTATGGATCATGAGCAGGCGGGCGGCATCCCAGGCGGCCGACCTCGGCATCAGTTGTTTGGCGGCGATGGGGTGCAACCAGTACTCGAGGTTATTGGAGCGCAGGTAGGAGCCCTCGACGCGCACATTCGCGATGACCGAAAGTTTATTGAGGGAGAAGAGGTAATCTGTTTCCTTATTGAGTTCGCGCTGCAGGTCGACGATGTTCATCCGGTCGAAGTTGATCCCGGAGCGTTCACAGAGGAAGATATCGCGGCGGCCGTCGAAGGTGATGATATCGCGGATGCCATATTTCTTGAAGTTGGTCAGCAGGAATTTTTTGATCCAGCCTTGCACCGGGCGGAGTTTCTTAAAGGTATATTGCAGAGCCCGGTCGTCGAGCTTGAAATCTTCCATGAACGGGCGGGTGCGGCCGGTGCGCATATTGACGACCTCTTTGACCCGGGAAAGGGTATGACCCAATTCATTGACTTTGGAGTAGACGCTGACGAAATCGACGTCTAGTTTATTACTCCAGGTTTCGATGAAGATCTTATTGTTGCGCCCTTCAAATACGAGAAGAGAAATTTCGGATATGGCAAAAAAATTGGGGTATCCACCGTAGATATTGCCGTACTTCAGTTCTAGGATTGCTACGTTTGCGTTCACTTTAATTATCTGGTTTTTTCGTTGGAATAAATCGCTTTTTGAATCGAGTCGGGAGCCTGAAGCGCCCGGTAAGTTAGGTATTTTAGCCCGAACCTTCTAGCTTTCCAAAAGTATTAAATGAATTCGGCGGCCTTTTTGTTTGCTCGGCCAACCGGCTATTTACCACAAAGTTACAACTGTTCGGACAGGAACAGAAACCTGCCGTTTTCGTAGATCTTCTCCCCGTCGGCAAAGATGGCTCCTTCGGCCGTCATATCGGTGATCATATCCCAATGTACCGACGATTGGTTCTTGCCGCCTGCCTGCAGATAGGACTGACCGATCGCCAGGTGGACGGTGCCGCCGATCTTTTCATCGAAGAGGATGTTCTTGGTCATCCGGTCGATCGAGTAGTTCGTACCGATAGCGGCTTCTCCGAACCTGCGGGTGCCGTCGATCGCAAAGATGCGGTCGAGGAAATCCTGTCCTTTGTCGGCCTCCCACTTTTCGATATATCCGTCTTTCACCCACAGGGTGACGCCTTCCACTGCGTGCCCCTGATAGAGGGCCGGATAGCTGAAATGAACGACCCCATTGACCGAATCTTCCACCGGCGAGGTATACACTTCGCCCGAGGGCATATTGGTCTGCCCGTCGGAATTGATCCAGGTGCGGCCGTCGGCGCTGAAGGTCAGGTCGGTGCCGTTGCCGAGGTAGCGGAACTCCTGGCGGCTGTTGAGCAGATCGACCACCTGCTGTTGCTTGCGCCGTACTTCCAGCCAGCTTTGGATGGGGTCGTCGTCGTACAGTTTGCAGGCTTTGAACACGAACTGCTCGTATTCTTCCAGGGAGAGGCCGGCCTCCTGGGCCGAGGCCTGGGTGGGATACAGGCACAGGTTGCGTTTCAGCTCGCGCGGATCGGTTCCGGTTCGGCGGAAATAGGCCTTGCGCGCCGGTTCGTTGGCGGCCTGGCGGATCTTGGCCTTATCGGCGGGCACGCTCTGGTCTTCGCGCAGATTGAAGGGCGCCATGATGTTCAGGAACACATCGAACTCTTCCATGGCTTGCCGGTAAAAGGGCGAGGCGTTCTTCAACTGCTCCGGGCCGGACTCGGTCAGCAGGATCCGGTATTGTTCCCGAAAAGAGAGGTTGGTTTCCACCAGCGAGGCGCCGGCGCGCAGGGCCCAGCGATAGACTTCGCGGACCAGCGGTTCGGCGAGCGTGGTGGTATTGATGTAAACCTTCTCGCCTTCCTGCACATTCAGGCAATACTGGACCAACAATTGCGCGTACTTGGAAAGGATGTCGTTCATAGTTTTAGATTTCCGGGCGGTATCCGATCAGAACTGCTTGGCCTGATAGGGGTAACGCGCCTCGTATTGCCGGCGCACCAGGTCGAGCATCTTGCTCCGCAACAGATCGATATTTTCTTTGGAGGCCGCCGAAACGAGCACATTGTCGTGTTCGTAGCGGTTGCGCAGATGTTCCTTCAGGCTGTTTTCCACCTCTTCTTTTCCTTCTTCCGGCAGCAGTTCATCGTAATAACGTTCCCGGTAGAGATCCATTTTATTGAAAACCAAAAGAGTGGGTTTGTCCAGCGCATCGAGGTCGCGAAGGGTTTCGTTCACGGCCACGATATGGTCTTCGTACTGCGGGTGGGCGATATCGACCACGTGCAGCAGGATATCGCTTTCGCGCACCTCGTCGAGGGTCGACTTGAAGCTCTCGATCAGGTGGTGGGGCAATTTCCGGATGAACCCGACCGTGTCCGAGAGGAGGAAGGGCGTGTTTTCCAAGACCACCTTGCGAACGGTCGTATCGAGCGTGGCGAAGAGCTTATCTTCGGCGAACACCTCCGATTTGCTCAGCAGGTTCATCAGGGTCGATTTACCCACGTTGGTATAACCGACCAGCGCCACGCGGATCAGTTCGCTGCGCTGCTTGCGGCGGGTTTCGTTTTGCTGATCGATCTTTTCGAGGCGTTTTTTGAGCATGCTGATCTTATCGCGCACGATCCGGCGGTCGGTTTCGATCTCCTTTTCCCCCGGGCCGCGCATGCCGATACCGCCACGCTGGCGTTCGAGGTGCGTCCACAGACCCCGCAGTCGAGGCAGCAGGTACTGCATCTGGGCCAGTTCGACCTGGGTTTTGGCCTGGGCCGTCTGCGCCCGGCTCGCAAAGATATCGAGGATGAGGCTGCTGCGGTCGATGATCTTGACCTTGAGCTCTTTTTCGATGATGTTCACCTGTTTGCCGCTCAGGTCGTCGTCGAATATGACCATGCCGATTTCCTCGTGTTGTTCGATGTACTCGCGGATCTCTTCGAGTTTGCCCGAACCGATAAAAGTGCGGGGATCTGGATGTGGCAGTTTCTGCAGAAAGCGGTGCACGGTTTCCGCACCGGCCGTCAGGGCCAGGAATTCCAGTTCGTCGAGATACTCTTCGACCTGTTCTTCGGTTTGGAAGCGGTGCACCAAGCCGACGAGCACGGCGTACTCGGTCGTCTTCAGGATGCCTTTTCCCTGTTCATTATTGCCAATGTTCCAATCGTTTGCCATTCGTTCTTTTCTTTGCTTCACTTCCGGCGCACCCACTGCAGGGGGTTCAATCGCGTTTTCTCGCGCCAGATCTCAAAATGCACTTCGGCAGTATTCGTTCTCCGGTCGATGCTCACCTTGCCCAGGCCTTGCCGGGCTCCGACCTGTTGGCCGCGCTTGACCAGCACTTCCTCCAGATTGGAATAAACGGTGTAGAAATGCCCATGCCGGAGGATGACCATGTAGTTATAGCCCGGGATGTACTGCATGCCGACCACTTCGCCGGCGAAAACGGCTTTGACCTCGGCGTTGACATCGGTTTGGATATCGATGCCGTTGTTGGTGATCTCTACGCCTTTCAGCGTGGGGTGTTCCTGCTTGCCGAAGTAGCCCGTGACCACCCCGCTGGTCACCGGCCAGTAGAGCTTCCCCTTGTTGCTTTCAAACTCGGTGGAAAGCGGATCGGCCGCATCGGGCAGGGCGTGGACGGCATCGTCGGCAGAGGCGGTGGGGCGGCTTTCGCGCCGCGTCTTTTCCATCTCCTCGCGGATGATCTTTTCGATGGCATCGTTGAGTTGCCGGTGCGCCTTCTGCTTGTCCTTCAACTCCGAAGAAAGGCGGCTTTCGTCGCTTTTCAAGGTCTTTAACAACTGATCCTTGGCAGCGAGTTCCTTTCCGAGCAATTCGGCCTGTTGTTGTTCGGAAAGTAGCAATTGTTCCTTATCGACCTTACGGGTTTCGAGCCAGTTGATCTTATCGGCCAGCATGAGTTGTGTTTCGGCGATGAGGCGGGCCTGTTTTTTGCGGTAGCGGTCGTATTGGCGAATGTATTGCCAGCGCCGGAAGGCATCGTTAAAGTCGGCGGCAGAGAAGATGAAGAGCAGGGCCGTGCGGTTGATGCGTTGGCGGAAGGCCACGCGCGCGAGCTGGGCGTATTCGGCGCTCAGACGCTCGACATCGTCTTTCAGCGCATCGATCACCAGGGCGGCCCGCTCGATGCCTTCGGCGGCGAACTGGATCTCGATCTGCAGGGTTTCGATCAGCTGCTGGCGCTTCTTGATCTGCTTCTGCAGGGTGACGTAGCGCGAAAAGGTCGATTCCTTGCTCTTTTTGGTTTCGCTCAGCAGGTTGGAGGTCAGCTCGATCTCCTTGATGAGCTGCTTGCGTTTTTCTTCGAGTTGCTTCCGCTGCTGCCCGAAGACCGGGGCGACCAGGCTGCAAAACAACAGGAGGCAAACGGAGAAAACCCGGAAGGAACGCGAGGAAAAGCGTAGCCCGGAAGGGATCGGTAGGGGGTCGGGGTCAATCGATCTTGGTATATCTGTCAGGGATCTCAAATTGCAAGTTCTTGGGAACGTTTATCTCGACCTTTGAAAACTCGATATCGACGGACACATCTCCCAGGTCGGGGGAGCGGATGACTACACTACGAAAGTACGAAAAATTCTGTTGATCTTCCAACGGCTCATAGCCTGAGAGGGAATATTGCAACGAACGGCCGGTGTGCAGATCGGCCAGCACGAGTTCGCGCAGCAGATAGGTCAGTCCGTCGAGCATATACGCATTGGCGCGGTCGGTTGTCTGCCCTTGCAGGGCATAGCGCTGCCCGTCGATGGAGGCCGCCAGATCGGTCGTAAAGAAGATCGGATTGCCCAGCAACAGGGTTTGCAAGCCCTGAAAATCGGCCGGAAAGCGGTAGGCACGCTGCAGATAGGCGAAATCCTTAATGGCGTACTGATTGTTGATGCGGTCGATCACGTAAACGGAATCGGGCGTAATGAGTACCCGGGCCGCCTCCACGCTCAGTTTCTTGAACACCATCCAGATGGCGCTGTCGCGCCGCAGGCGGATGTAGCCGGTGAACTTGGTCTTCTCGTACTCGTCTTCATAATCGATCTTCGCCCGGGCGCTGAACCATTCCGCGGCGAACTGCTGCTGTACGAGTTTCTTGAGCAGGAAGCGCGAGGAACGCTCTTTTAAGGCCAGCTCGTCGGTGGCGGCCGAACGGGCGGTCTTGCAGGAAGGGGCAGCCAAAACGGCCAGCAGGAGCAGGACGGGCAGGCCTCGCAGAAAAAGCCTATTCATACAGTTGTTTATTGGCGATCTTCTTTTCCAGCAGGGGCGCGTCGGAGCCTTTTTCCTGGGCCTGTTGCCAATACAGGAGGGCCTGATCGGTTTCCTGCAGTTGGTAGAGCAGGTCGCCGAAGTGTTCGAGGATCAGGGGATCTTCGTCGCCGCCTTGCGACAGGGCCCGTTCAAACACCTCGCGGGCTGCCGAGTAGTCCTTTTTCTTGTACAGCACCCAGCCCTTCGTGGAGAGATATTCCGCTTTATCGGGTTGGAGTTTCAGTGCCTGCTCGATCAGTTCGGCGGCACGATCGAGATCTTCTCCGCGCTGCGCCAGCGAGTTGGCAAAATTGTTCAGCACGGCGGCGTCGAGCGGTCTGATCTGCAGAGCCTGTTCGAAGGCCTTGATCGATTTGGCGTCTTGTCCGACCTCATGGTATTCCGCGCCCAGCAGGGCCTGCGCCTGAAACTGGAGCAGTTGGTTGCGGCCGGCCATCAGCAGGGCCTGCTCGAGCAGACCGATGGCGTCGCGATGCTTGCCGATCTTGCCGTACCCCATGCCTGCCAGATAGTACATCGTAGCTTGGTTCGGAAAGATGACCAGCGCTTCTTCGGCGGCCTCGACCAGCGCCTGGTACTCGCCCTCTTCGGCGTAGGCGAAGAGCAGCTGTTCCCAGACGAGATAGACCGTATCGTCGAGTTCGAGGGTCTGGCGATATTTCTTGATGGCTTCGCGGCGCTGTCCGGTATGGTAAAGCAGGTCGCCGTACAGGGCGAAGGCCTTGGCTTCCTGGGGATGCACCTGTTCGAGGATGTCGGCCAATTCGAGCGCCACCTGCCCGAGTTGTTGATCGCCGGTATCCACGATCTTTTGCACAAAGGGAAAGAGCTGTTTGATCTTGTCGTCGATCGACACTTCCGGCTTGATGAAGATCGCCTTGAGCGACTGCAGGTAGTGGTAATCGTCCTGACTCTGGCGGTTCGAGCGGGCCAGGGCCAGAGTTGCCTTGCCGTCGTTGGGGTCGAGTTGCAGGATGCGTTGATAGGTTTCCTTCTCTTTGTCGAACTCTTCGATCTGGCCGTAGAATCCCGCCAGGAGGTGGAGGTAGTCGGTATTTTCCGGAAAGGCCTCTACGAGCCGGAGCAACTCGGCTTCGGCTTGTTGGGTATCGCCCAATCCGAGGAAAAGCGTGTGCTTTCGGCGGATGAGATCTTCATTGAGGCCGATGCGTTTTTCCAGGTCTTCGTACACCTTGATGGCCCTGGTCGTTTCGTTGGCCTGCACGAGCAGGTAGGCCCATTTGTAGTAGAGATAATCGTCGTTGGGATGCTGGCCGACCAGGTCGGCATAGATCTGAGCGGCATCGTGATAGCTGCCGGTCTTTTGATAGATATCGGCCAGGAACTTGTGGTACCAGTCGTTGGAGGCGTCGAACTCCACCGCCTGTTTAGCGTACTGCAGGGCTTTTTGATAGTCTTCGTTCAGGTCGTATAGTCGCCCGAGTTCATAGGCGGCCGCAGCGTTATGGCGATCGGATTTCAGCACCGACTGGAAGAGTTTCTCGGCTTCGTCGAAATGGCCGAGCAGGCGTTCGCGATGCGCTTCGATGAAGAGCTGCTCCAATTTGACTTCCGATTCTGTCGTACGCCCGGTTTCCTGAGCTTTGGCCGGCGGCAGGATCGACCAGATGGCCAGCAGGCACAGGACGGCATTCTTTACCCGATTCATGATTCGAACTTTGTGTAGTCTCCAATACTGATGTCGGCCACCCGGCCCGTGTAATCGACTTCGTTGCCGATCATGGAGTTGCCCAGCAAGGCATCCACGATGCGAGTTTCGTTTTGGATGATGCTGTTATGGATAACGGAATTTTCGATGGTCGAATTGCTGCCGACCGATACGTACGGGCCGACGACCGAGTTTTTTATCCGGGCGCCCGGACCGATATAGCAGGGCTCGAGCACAATGGCGTTTTCCAGCTGGGCATCGGGGCTGCGCAGTTCTTCGCGGTCTCGTTTGATCTCGAGGATGCGCTGATTGGTGGCGACCACGTTGGCCTTATTGCCGCAATCGAGCCACTCTTCGATAGTAGCGGCCTTGAATTGCATGCCGGCGGACTTCATGTTCTCCAGGGCGTTGGTCAGTTGGTACTCGCCCTTGTCGCGGATATCGTGGTCGACGAGGTACTGCAACTCCTTCCGCAGCCGTTCCCCGTCGCCGAAATAGTAGATCCCGACGATGGCCAGGTCGGAAACGAAGACGGGCGATTTTTCCACAAATTCCGTAATAGTGCCGTGCTCGTCGGTTTTGACCACTCCGAAGGCGGAGGGATCGTCGACCTTTTTTACCCAGATAACCCCGTCGGAGGATCGGTCGAAGGAGAAGTCGGCCTGAAAGAGCGTGTCGGCGAAGGCAACGAAGCAATTCCCGCTCAGGCTCTCTTTGGCGCAGAGGATGGCATGAGCCGTACCCAGCGGTTGGTCCTGGTAATAGATCGTGCCTTTCGCTCCGATCTTCTCGGCTACGGCCTGCAGCTGTTTCTCTGCTTCGGAGCCGAAATCGCCGATGACGAAAGCTACTTCTTCGATGGGTTCTCCGTAGCTGCTGGCCAGGTCTTCGACGATCCGCTGCACGATCGGTTTACCGGCGATGGGCACGAGGGGCTTGGGAACGGTCAAGGTATGGGGGCGCAGGCGGGAGCCACGTCCGGCCATCGGAATTATGATCTTCATGTATCTGTCGATTTGATTGATGTGTTCTCAAAACGCGGTAGCGGCCCCGCGGCCAGGTCAACAAGGCGGCAAATGGGAAAAGCACAGGGGATACGCCAGGGCGTTCGGCCGCAAAGATAAGCGGATAATTGTATTCCACGCCACTCCGCCGCGCGAAGCATCGGGAGTTTGATAGCTGCCCGACGAATGCGGGACCCTTATTCCACGAGGGTCACTTTCAGCATGTTGGTGCGGTAGCGCTTGTGCAGGGGCATGCTGGCGGTATTGACAATGACGTCGCCCTTATTGATCCGGCCGGCCGCCTTGAGGATCTCGGTGACGTCGCTGATAGTTCCGTCGGTTGAGGTGAATTTGTCGTAGTAGAAACAGCGTACCCCCCATACGAGGTTCAGCGTGGCGAGCATATGCATGCGGTCGGAGAAGATGAAGATGTCGCAAGCGGGGCGGAAACTCGACACCTTGAAGGCCGTGTAGCCCGAGCTGGTCATTCCCAGGATGGCTTTTGCTTTGAGCTCGCCGGCGGTACGGGCAGCGTTGAAGCACACCACGTCGGACACGAAGGTACGAGACTTGGAGGAGGGTGTCGGCCGCTTGTCGGCCATATAGGGGTGTTTCTCGGCCTCCTCGATGATCTTGTTCATCGCTTCGACCACCTTGATGGGAAACTTACCGACCGAGGTTTCTCCACTGAGCATGACGGCGTCGGCCCCGTCGAGCACGGCATTGGCCACATCGGAGACTTCGGCGCGGGTCGGGCTCGGGTTGGTGATCATGCTATCCATCATCTGGGTGGCCACGATGACGGGGCGCGCCCGCTGGATGCACTTGCGGATGATGTCTTTTTGGATAGCGGGCAGCCGTTCCATGGGCACTTCGATGCCCAGATCGCCACGGGCTACCATGATCCCGTTGGCAGTTTTGATGATCTTGTCGATGCGCTCGACTGCCTCCGGCTTCTCGATCTTGGCGATGATCTTGGCCGGATGGTTTTTGGCCTCGATGCGCTTCTGCAGGTCTTTGAGGTCGCCCGGCGAACGCACAAAGGACAGGGCGATCCAGTTGACCGGTTGGGTGAGGATGAAGTCGAGGTCTTTCAGGTCTTTTTCCGTCAGGCAGGGTAGCGAGATCTTGGTATTGGGCAAATTGACCCCTTTGTTGGAGTGGAGTACGCCGCCGAAAACGACCCGGAGCTTGACGGTATCCTTCTTATCGGTTTCGAGGACTTCCAGTTCCAGCTTACCGTCGTCGACCAGTACGCGCTCGCCCACTTTGACGTCGCGGGCAAAGCTCTCGTAGCTCATATAGATCTTCTCCATCGTTCCTTCGCAGGGCTCGTTGACGAAGGTCAGCACGTCGCCTTCCGCAATGGGCAGACCGCCGTCTTTCATCTTGCCGACCCGCAGTTTCGGGCCTTGCAGATCGGCCAGGATGCCGATGTGAAGTCCGTACTTGTCGTTGATGTAGGTGATATGATTGATGACCTTTTCGTGATCTTCGTGCGAACCGTGGGAAAAGTTCAGGCGAAAAACGTCTACGCCCGCCTTAACCAGTTCGAGCAGGGTTTCGTAGGAACTCGAGGCTGGGCCTACGGTCGCTACGATCTTGGTATTCTGATGGTCGACGATTTGCATAATGGGTTGGCGTTGAGAAATTTGCTGACCGGGAATAGAAAGTGTACTTTTTACATTAAATCGCGGATAAAAGTAGCATTATCCCCAGGAATTAGCAAATGTGATCGACAGATTCTGCCCAGATCGGACCACTTTCCGATAGGTCGGGCAGCGCAGGTAAACACCGCTTCGAAAACAGGGGTCCGAATTAACAATTTATAATCAAACTAATATGTTTTAATTTGAAAAACAATAAATTACAAAGGAATGGCGGAAAAAAAAATTAAAAACCTTTGGTAATCATTTTACTTATAGTTTTCTTTGCAAAACATTTTGTAAATCAATAAAGTGGATTGATTATGTCTA
This sequence comes from Saprospiraceae bacterium, assembly GCA_020436865.1. Classification (GTDB taxonomy): domain Bacteria; phylum Bacteroidota; class Bacteroidia; order Chitinophagales; family Saprospiraceae; genus JAGQXA01. The sequence goes on from JAGQXA010000623.1 coordinate 11,408, forward strand.
ACATTGCAGAA
>JAGQXA010000624.1 GCA_020436865.1 Saprospiraceae bacterium
CGCGCCGTTCCGGGCCGCCTTTTCCGATGTACCAGTCGTTGTACTTATTGAGTTCTTCCTCCGGAGTGAGGTTCTCGTAGCACAGTTGCGCGAGCGGAGCGCCCACGCGTTTCTCGATCAGGTCGACAACCTTGTACTGCAGGTTGAACCCGTCTTTGCTGACTTGTAGCACTTGTCCGCGCTCGATCGATTGGCTGGCTTTGGCGGCCACGCCTTCGATCTTCACCTTGCCGGCCTTGCAGGCGTCGGTAGCGAGGGTACGCGATTTGAAAATGCGTACGCTCCAGAGCCATTTGTCGATGCGTACTTTGTCGGGCATGGCAAACTGTTCTTTTATCTTTCTACTTTCCTCTTTCTACTTTTTTAGCGGCGGATACTCCAACTCCAGTTTCCCTAACTTTTCGACCATCGTTTTGGAGATCACGTAATCGCGGTACCAGCGGCTGTCGACCGGCACGACGGTCCAGGGGGTAGAGCCGAAATTCAGCACTTCTTCGTAACAACGCATGTATTCGTCCCAGTGTTCCCGTTCTTTCCAATCGTTTTCGTTATGCTTCCAGTTCTTTTCGCGCTCGTCGATGCGCTGCTGGAGTTCGAGCTTTTGCTGGTCGTGGGAGATGTGCAGAAAGAACTTGAACAGCACGGTATTGTTGTCGAACTGGATCAGCTTCTCGAAGGCGTCGATTGCCTCGAGGCGCTGCCGCACCCGCTTTTCGTCGATCCAACGGTGAACCCGCTGGATCAGCACATCTTCGTAATGCGAACGGTTGAACACCTGAAGGTGCCCCTTGGCCGGGCACTGTCGGTGCACGCGCCACAGGAAGTCGTGCGCAAACTCCTCTTCCGTTGGCTTCTTGAAGGAGTAGACTCCAAAGTTGTTGTGGGTGCAATAGCGGAAGATGTTCTTGACCGCCCCGTCCTTCCCGCTGGCGTCCATGCCCTGCAGGATGACCAGTACGCTATGCGATTGAGAGGCGATGAGCCGCTCGTGGATCTCGCCGAGCTGACGCGCCCATTCCTCGGTTTGCTCGCGGGCTTCTTTTTTGTCCAACCCCTTCGGCGGATCGGTCGAAATTTCGGAAAGTTTGATCATGTGGTCTTGTTTTTTGGATGCCTCACGTCCCCATCCGGTTGCGCTTCACGAGATAGGACTGCAGGATCTTGTGAAAGCCCTCCTGAATGTCGGCTTCGACGAAGTCGATGCGGTATTGCAGGCATTTTAGCTTGAGCTGCTCCTTGAACGCAGCCATTTGTTGCACGTATTGTTCCTTGACCTGGTTGGACTGGAGGCGGATGCGTTCGCCGGTTTCCATGTCGATAAATAGATAGGGGCGGTTTTCGAACTCGAAATCCAGCTCTTTGCTCTTGTCGACCACATGGAAGAGGATCACCTCGTGCTTGTTGTGCTTGAGGTGCTGCAGCGCCGAGAAGAGCGGCTCGATATTTTCCACCTGGTCGAACATGTCGCTGAAGATCATGACCATCGACCGCTTGTGGATGCTGTCGGCGATCTGGTGCAGGGCTTTGGCGGTAGAGGTCGTACGATTGTGCTCCGGATTGTCGATCAGTTGCTGAAGATAGCTGATCAGCAGGCGATAGTGCGAAGTGCTGGATTTGGCGCCGGTATGGGTGCGCACCTCTTCGTCGAAGAGGCTCAGGCCGAATGCGTCGCGTTGTTTCTTTAGCAGGTTCATCAGGGCCGCCGCCGCCAGGGCCGAAAAGCGCAGCTTGTTGACGTAGGGCTTGCGCGCATCGGTGGCTTCGGGGAAATACATGGACGAAGAGGCGTCGACCACGATCTGACAGCGCAGGTTGGTTTCTTCCTCGTATCGCTTGGTAAACAACTTGTCGGTACGGGCGTAGACCTTCCAGTCGATATTGCGGGTCGATTCGCCGGGATTGTAGAGGCGGTGTTCGGCGAATTCGACGGAAAATCCGTGGAACGGGCTCTTGTGTAAGCCGATGATGAACCCTTCTACCACCTGCCGGGCCAATAACTCCAGGTTGCCGAGGTTTCTGAGTTCGTAGTTTTCGAGTAGATCCATGAGAATGCTTTGGCCGGGGTACGGAAAGGCGTCCGGCAACGTTTACGTAAAGGTCGTAAGGTAAGAAGAAAACGCGCTTTTTGTCAAACTGTTGCCGCAAAGACTGTATGCAATACCTGAGCTACCGCCTTTTTTTTATCGTCCTGCTATTCCTTGCCTGGAAGGCTCCGCTTACTGCGCAGGAAGCTGCTCCAACCACGGCTTACGGAGTCCGCGGCGGACTGGTCGTGGCGCTCGGACGGCCCGTGACCCGGGTCGGACTGCTGGTCAATACTTACTTCTATTCGGGGCGCCTGCAATGGAATACCGAATGGCGCCTGCATCACAACTTCCGGCAATATGGGCCGCCGGGCGGCGGCTGGGAGGTTCAGCTGAGCAGCGGACTGTTGCTGGGGCTGGGCGAAAGCTCCCTGCCTGAACGGCGCCCCTTCTGGGGGCCCGCTTTGGGCAACTTTGCCTACCGGCACGCCCTGGCCTATGCGGTTCATTACTACGGCGATCAGATCGGTACTTCGCAATTTGGCGGCAGCCTCGCCTGGCAGGCCGGGCGCTTTCAACTGCAG
>JAGQXA010000625.1 GCA_020436865.1 Saprospiraceae bacterium
CCGTCGCGCGTGCGCAGGATGCCACCGAAGCCGCGCACCGCCTCCGAGATCAGGAAGGTGGGGTTCTCGCCGGCGGGATTGTACAGGCCGGTGGGGTGGAACTGCACGAACTCCATGTTCTCCAGCCTGCCTTTGGCGCGGTACACCATGGCGATGCCGTCGCCCGTGGCGATCGTGGGGTTGGTGGTGTTCTTGTACACCTGCCCCGTGCCGCCCGTGCAGAGCACGGTGACCCTGGCTAGCATGGTCTCGATCTGGCCTGTCTGCTTGTTGAGTACATAGGCGCCGTAGCACTCGATGCCCGGCGTGACGCGGGTGATGGTATAGCCGAGGTGGTGCTGGGTGAGCAGATCGATCGCAAAGTAATGCTCGTGGAATTCGATATTGGGCGTGTGCTCGAGCTGGGCCAGCAGCGCACGCTGGATCTCCCAGCCGGTGACGTCCTTGTAGTGCAAAATGCGATTCTCCGAATGCCCGCCCTCGCGGCCGAGGTCGTACGATTCCTCGCCCTTCTTCTTATCGAAACGCGTCCCCCATTCGATGATCTCTCTGACCCGTTCGGGCCCCTCCTCTACGACGATCCCCACAACCTCTTCGTTGCAGAGGCCGTCGCCGGCGTCGAGGGTATCTTCGATGTGCTTCTCGAAGGTGTCGTGTTCCTTGTTCCACACCGCAGCCACGCCTCCTTGTGCGTAGGAGGTGTTGGTTTCCTCCTCGGTGGTCTTGGTGAGCACGGTGATCTTCAGCTCGGGCCTGGCCTTGGCCAGCTTGATGGCGGTGGTGAGGCCGGCAATGCCGGCGCCGATGATGAGTACGTCTGTTTGCGGCATGGGCTTCGGGAAATTGGTTTATTGGTTTATTGGTTTATTGGTTTATTGGTTTATTGGTTTATTGGGGGATTGGGGCTCATCTTTTTCTCCCCGCCACAATTTCGAAAAAACTACCCTAAATTGCACCCGATCCCAATACTCAAATCCCAAATCCCACATCTCAAATCCCACGATCTGCTTTGCGAATCGCCGTCAACACCCGCTTTTTATTGCCCGGCCAATTGGAAGGGATCGGTTGGTTCACCCACGAGGTAACCCGGCGGCTGGTGAAGAAGTATCCCGGCTGGCGCTTTGATTTTCTGTTCGACCGGCCGTTCCGGGAGGAATTTCTGTATGGGGAAAATGTACACCCACATGTGCTCTTTCCGCCGGCGCGACATCCGCTGTTGTGGTATTGGTGGTTTGAAGGCTCGGTGGCGAATTGGCTGAAGCGCCATGCGGTCGATGTCTTTTTTTCGCCCGACACCTACTTGTCGCTGCGGGCCGACACCCCCACCGTACTGGTCGCGCACGATATCGCCTACGCGCACTATCCGGAGCAGATCCCCTTCCTGGCCAGGAAGTACTACGAACATTTCGTGCCGCGCTATCTGCGACAGGCGGCACGCATCGTCACCGTCTCCGAGTTCGGGCGGCGGGACATTCTGGCGCACTATCCCGAGCTCGATCCGGAGAAATTCGACCTGGCCTGCAACGGGGTGAAGGAACAACTGGCGCCCCTTTCCGAAAGGGAAAAAGAGGCCGTGCGGCAGGAGATCACCGGCGGTCACCCTTATTTCTTCTACCTCGGCGCCGTGCATCCGCGCAAAAACGTCGACCGGCTGATCCGGGCGTTCGATCGCTTCAAGGAAACGAGCGGCGAGCCGCACCGGCTGGTGATCGCCGGCCGTTTTGCGTGGCAGACGGATTCGGTCCGGCGGGCGTACGAGCAATCGCCCTACCGCGAGCAGATCCTCCTGCAGGGATACCTGGGGCCCGACGAGTTGCGCCGGATATTGGGGGCGGCGTTTGCCCTGACGTACGTCTCCCTGTTCGAGGGCTTCGGCGTACCGATCCTGGAAGCCATGCAGTGCGAAGTGCCGGTGATCACGTCCGATGTTTCCTCTATGCCCGAAGTGGCAGGCGACGCGGCCCTATTGGTCGACCCTCACTCGATCGAGGGCATTGCCCAGGCGATGCGCCAACTGACCGCCGATCCGCATCTGGTTCAGGGGCTGTTGGAAAAAGGCCGTGAACAGGCGCAGCGCTTCACCTGGGACCGTGCCTCCGAGGTAGTCGAGCGAAGCATCCTGAAGGCGGTCCGGTGACCTCCCCGATTTGCTATTTTAATCATCGCCAATGATCGCACTCTATCTCCTCTCCTTGCTCTTCGCTTTTTCGCCTTCCGAGAAAAAGGCCATCAGCTACGCCAATCCGGCCTGGTCGCCCGACGGTACGCGCCTGGCCTTCGAATCGAACCTGGAGGGCCAACGGTCGATCTACACCATCCGGACCGATGGGACGGAACTGCGGCGCCTGACCGACACGACCTACGAAGACGGACAGCCCGACTGGTCGCCCGATGGCCGGCAGATCGCCTTCTACTCGCGGCGCAACGGCCGGCAGCAACTCTACTGTATGCAGGCCGACGGCAGCGACCAGCTTCGAATTTCCCAGACCGAACACGACGAATTCGACCCCGATTGGTCGCCCGACGGCCAATGGCTGGCGTTCCTGTCGAGGCCGCCCGGCTCCGACTGCCATGCGCTGACGATCATGCGCCCCGATGGCTCCGACCGGCGTACGTTGAGCGACTCCAGACAGAACTGCTTTCGCCCCAGTTGGTCTCCCGACGGCTCACAGATCGCCTGCGTGGTGACCAAACCGATGCGGGAATATTCGATTAGCACCTATGCAGATCTGAAAGCGCACATGGAGATCTGGTGTTTTTTGCCGGAAGGGGAGCCGCCTGTGCAGCTGACCCAAAACGAGGTGGCCGATCGGGTCCCTTTCTGGGCGGCCGACGGCAAGTTGGTCTATTTCATTCGGGAAGAGGGTCTGAACGAATACCTCTACTCGATCAAACCCTCCGGCAAGCAATTGAAGAAAAGGCGGCTGGCCAACTGGGTAGGAGAGCCGGCCCTTTCGCCCGACGGCAAGCGCCTGGCGTTCCGGTCGC
>JAGQXA010000097.1 GCA_020436865.1 Saprospiraceae bacterium
AATGACGGGCTCAGCTTTGCCAGAGGCGGAGGTAGTCCGGTTCGCGCTGCCCTTTCACTTCCCGCACCAGATCCGCGTTCACCTGAGGCAAAAACGCTCCGGGCAGGTCTGAGCGATCGTCGAAGATATCTACTTTCAGCTCGCGTGCGAAAGCCTTGGCCAAGTCGCCCAGGTTGCGGGCATAGCGTTCACTCTTTCCCCGGGCCATGAACAAGTCGATCACCGCCGTGCGGATCATTTCGTACTTGTCGACCTGCAGCAACATTTGCCGTTGGGTCTTTCCCCGGAACGATTTTCCGAGTTGCCTCATCTTTTCCCGCAGCTGATCGGTCGAATAGCCGAGCACCTTGGCCCGAAAATGCCACCAGTTGCCCGGTTGACCGCCATTGCGCGCCTCGTACGTTTGCAGGTGTTGCCGTTCGGTGGATTGTTGGCAGGAAACCAGCCCCATCACTTTCGACAGTTCCAGAACCGCCAGTACCTGTTCCTTCGTGAGCAGTTCTGCATTCTCCACCTTGTCTTCCAGAGAAAGCAGGTATTTGGCAAACTTCAACTTAACCTTACTGCTCGAACTCAGGGCAATGAGCTTCGCCAGTTCGACCGACAGGTAATAGTCTTCGAGGATGCTGTCCTTTACCGGCCGCTTCCCGTAGTCGCGCAAACGCTCCGGCCGACGGATGCCGTCGCGAAATTCATACACATCGGTCAACCACTTCTTGGCATTCTTTGGGTACTGGGCTGTGGGCAGTTCCAGGGCTATATGCAACTGGGAGGCCACCACCACTTTTGTACCTTTTTTGCTGATCAAAACCTGAAGTTCCATCTTTTTGATGATAATGTTTATACAAAAATGCACAAAAAGTTTTTATTTGTCAATACTTTAAAACAAAAAGTTTAATTATTGAACGCTATTAGTCTCCTTTTCCAACACGATTTCCAAGGTTAGAAAAATAGCTCCGCTGCGATGCGGTCGGCAAGCAGCTTCCCGGAACGGGTCAGCCGGAAGGTTTGATCAAGGTGGAGGAGATGGCCTCGTTCGAGAAAGATCGACGCCTCTGTCAGGAAGTGATGGACGTATGGTTCACCCATTGTCTGCAGATGCCGCAGGTCGACCCCCCAACTGGTGCGCAGGGCCGTCATCACGTATTCATTGTATCGATCGTCGGGAGTAAGCACTTCGCGTTCGAAGGGCACCCTCCCTTCAGCGATCGATTGCAGATAACGATGGTTGTGGGCAATGTTCCATTGCCGGCTTTCGCCGTCGAACGAATGGGCCGAAGGCCCTAAACCCAGATAGGCTTGCCCTCGCCAGTAATTGCCGTTGTGAACTGCCTCCCAGCCCGGTTTCGCAAAATTGGAGATCTCGTAATGCTCGTAGCCGGCTGCTGCCATGGCATCCATCAGCCATTCGAACTGCCGAGCCGCCTGTTCTTCATCGACCGGTGCAGCTTTCCCGGACGCGACAAAATGGGCAAGCGCCGTGCGCGGCTCGACGGTCAAGGCGTAGCAAGACAGATGAGGGACCTGCAACTCGACCAATGTCTGCACATTGTGGCGCCAATGCTCGTCGGGCGTGGTCGGCGAACCATAGATCAGATCGACCGTGAGCTTATCGAAACCGGCATCCTGCGCCAACCGAATACACGCCCGGGCTTCCCGGGCATCGTGCGCGCGGTTCATGAAACGGAGGTCTTCGTCGAAGAAAGACTGCACTCCGATACTCAGGCGGTTGACCGGACTGCGCTTCAACTCGGCAACCTTCGCCGCCGTCAGATCGTCGGGATTGGCCTCCAAGGTGATCTCCGCCGTATCGGTTACGGCGTACAGGGCATAGATCTTTTCAAACAGCGCCGACAGTTCGCGCTCCGTCAGCAAGGAGGGAGTGCCGCCGCCCAGATAGATCGACTGCAGCGACGCCCCGGCCAGATACTCGCGCTGGAGTTCCAATTCGAGCAACAGCGCTTCCACCATTTCCCCCTGGTACTTCCTCGAGGTGGAGAAATGAAAGTTGCAGTAATGGCAAGCCTGCCGGCAAAAGGGGATATGGAGGTAGATTCCTGCCAAGATTGGTTTAATTGGTTTATTGGTTTATTGGTTTATTGGGGGATTAGGGGATTGGTTGGTTGGGGGGATGAGTGGATCAGACTATTTTGGGAACAACGGCGTTAGTATTGCAAAATAAACGAAAATTCTTTGCGGCGGTCTTTCCGGGATTCGAAACTCAGGTGCTGGTGGAGTTGCTGTTTGTTCTTCCTCTGCACAGGTGGCATGGCCCAGGCGCCATGGCAATTGTGTATCGTTTCCGATGAGGTCGATTCGCTGGGCTTGGCGCGTCTTTGCGACTACCAGTCCAGGCAACCCGATTCGTTGTCGGCCATCGTCGAGCTACGCGCGGTTCTGCAGAAACTGCAGGCCCAAGCCTATCTGTCGGCCTCCATCGATTCGCTGGAGCGGAAAGACTCCCTACTCTATGCCCATTTATATCTGGGCGAACAACTGTCGTGGGCCCGGCTGAGGAACGGGAATGTACCTGCCTCGCTGCTGCGCCAAACGGGCTTTCGCGAAAAGTCATTCCGCGACCGGCCGCTCGATCTCGCTCAGTTGCGCCAAGCCCAGGAAGGCCTGCTGGAATTTCTGGAGAACCACGGCTACCCCTTCGCGCAGGTTTGGCTCGACAGCCTCGACGCCTCACAAGGGCAGCTAGCTGCCGCGCTCTACCACGAAACCGG
>JAGQXA010000626.1 GCA_020436865.1 Saprospiraceae bacterium
ACTAAGTGGCCGCCCGACAAGAGGCGATCGCCGCGACGGCCGGTAATAGAAAAAGCGCAAGTCTCGAGACCTGCGCTTTTTCGCTACGTCGTTCGAAGGATGGTGAGCGGCGACGATCAAGACTTTGACCAGGAAGTACCTTCCTTTCCGTCCTTCAGCACGATGTGCAACTCCTGCAGCGCATCGCGGATCTTGTCGGAGGTCGCCCAATCTTTGCTCGCGCGGGCCTGCTGCCGCATATCGATGACCAACTCCATCAGTCCGTCGACTAATCCACCCTGTCCATTGCTGCCAGCCTCGAGTTCATCCTGCAAGCCGAAGACGTCATAAATGAAGGTGCGGAAGGTGGTTTTCAACTCTTCCAGGGTCGCGGGTATCAGATCGGCAAAGGAAAGCTGGCCGCCCTGCAAGCTATTGATGCGCGACACCAGTTCGAAGAGGCGTGCCAGCGCTTTCGGGGTATTGAAATCGTCGTTCATTTCGGCGCTGACCGCATCGATCAGCTCGCGAATGCTACGGTCGAGTTCGCCGGCCTGACCTCCTCCGGGATGCTGCAGCGCCTGCAGGACCTTGTTGGCCTCCATCAGGCGCTGATAGCCCTTCTCGGCGGCCTGCAAGGCGTCGTCGGTCAGGTCGAGCGTGCTGCGGTAGTGTGACTGCAACATAAAAAAGCGCACTACCATCGGGCTGTAGCCCTTACTGATGTGCGGACTATCGCCGCTAAACAGCTGGTTCGGCATGATCGTATTGCCGTCGCTCTTCGACATCTTTTTGCCGTTCATGAGCAGCATGTTGCCGTGCAGCCAGTACTTGGCGGGCGTGCAATTGCAGGCGCCGTAATTCTGGGCGATCTCGTTCTCGTGGTGGGGGAACTTGAGATCGGCTCCGCCGCCATGGATGTCGAAGTGTTCGCCCAGATACTTGGTGCTCATGGCCGAGCACTCCAGATGCCAGCCGGGGAAACCGACCGACCAGGGCGAATTCCAGCGCATGAGGTGGCTCGGATCGGCCTTGATCCAGATCGCGAAATCGGAGGGGTGGCGTTTTTCGTCCTGATTCTTCAGGTCGTCGCGGGTTTCCGAAAGGAGGTCGTCGATCTTGCGACCCGACAATTTACCATACAAGCCCTCTTTGTCCTTGACAAACTTCAAGGTGTCGAAGTAAACGGAGCCATTTTGAATATAAGCATAGCCATGATCGAGGATGGCCTGCACCATTTCTATCTGTTCGATGATGTGCCCAGTAGCCCTGGGTTCGATATTGGGCGGCAGGGTATTGAAAACCTGCATCATGTCGTGGAAGCCGTTCATGTATTGCTGCACCACTTCCATCGGCTCCAACTGTTCGAGGCGGGCCTTCTTGGATATCTTGTCCTCCGCGCCGGTATCGGCATCGCCTTCGAGGTGGCCTACGTCGGTGATGTTGCGTACATAGCGCACTTTGTATCCGAGCTTCAGCAGATAGCGATAGATGATGTCGAAGCTCACAAAGGTCCGGCAGTTGCCCAAATGCACGTCGCTGTACACCGTCGGCCCGCACACGTACATACCAACCCGGCCTTCGACGATGGATTCAAAAGGTTCCTTCTGTCCACTCAAACTGTTGTAAAGTACCAGCGAATTCTTCATGGCCGCAAAATTAAGGAAAACTCCGGCAAAATGCTGCAAATGCTGCTTCATGAGCAGGGTAAACGCATCTAATTTCATCCAGGGGAAGATTAGCGGTCCGACCGCTCCCCAGGAACAAAGGATCTTTGGATCCCTGGATCCTTAAGGCAGGGCCAACTCGCCGATCACGGGATAGTGGTCGGAGAAGGAACGGCGAAGGATCCGGTAGTCGAGCGTACGGATACGTGGATCGGCAAGGATGTAGTCGATCCGCAGGGCGGGCAATACTCCGGCATAGGTCGTGCCAAGGCCGGCGCCTCTTTCCTTGAATACGTCGATCAGACCGGCATCGGCGGTAAGGTGGCGGTAGCTATACGACAGCGGCGTATCGTTCAGATCGCCGCACACGATCACCGGGTGGGGAGAGGTCGAAAGGTGTTCGACTACCCGTTGCACCTGATCGGCCCGCATGACCGCCGCCCGCTTGAATTTGGCCATCATGCCGCGGATACCACGCCAGGTTTCCCGTTCCTGCAGGTCGCCTTCTTCAGCCAGGCGGTTGGCCTCGTCGCTGATGTGATTCGACTGCAGATGCACATTGTAGACGCGTACCTTCCGGTCGCCGATCTGCAGATCGACCCAGATGCAAGAGTTCTCGGAACCCGGAAATTCGACTGAGCCCTTATCCAGAAACGGGTGCCTGGAGTAGATGGTAGTTCCCTTCCCCTTTCCAAAATAGACATTCGGAAAATGGCAGCCCGCCGCGATCGAATTGGAAACGCTTTTCGACGACTCCTGGGTGCATAGCACATCCAAAGGCTCCTGCTGGCGAATAAAGGCAAAAAAGGCCTCGTCTTCCTTTCCGCGTTCGGCGCCCTGTGGCCTCGGTAGTGCCCTGAGCATGAACACGTTGTACGTGAGCACTCGCAGGCTGGTTTCCTGAGGCGTCGCCGCTGCGGAGCCGTGCCAGCCGATAAAGGCCGTAAGCTGGCCCCAGCCCAGGAGAATGCAACAGAAAGAGAACAGAAAATAGGGTTTCCGCAGTAACAGCCAACCGGCTATGAACAACAGGTGCAGGAGGAGTAACCACGGGAAGGTCGGCGTCAGCAAAGCAAACCCCCAAAACCTCTCTGGATTCGTTCCCGAAAACCAGTACACGACCAAGGTGAAGACGACCAGAACGATATTGGCCCAGCGGAAAAGGGGGTACATCATGCGACGGAAACGGCCGGAGGACTGCCGCCGGCCGCTTATTTTTTACTGGCGTTAAACAAAAACTCTTTCTCTTCTTCCGACAAGCTTTCGTAGCCCGACTTCTTAATTTTGTCCAGAATTGCGTCGAGACGTTCCTGATGAGAAGATTGGGCCGCATCGTCGGATTTGCGGCTGCCTTTCACGCGCTTGCCGATATTCGGATTGCGATAGCTGACGGTGGGGCGCTTCGGGCTTTTCCGGAATAACTGGGTAAAGAACTGCGACAGATGGCCGAGCAGGCGATTAAGCGGAGCCGACCAATCCTGTCCGGCCTGCAGTTGCCGCACGAATAGAAAGCCCATCAAACTGCCGCCCAGGTGGGCGAAATGCCCGCCGGTGTTGCTCATGTTCGCAATGCCGACCAGGTCGAGAAACAACAGGGCGGCTACGATGTACTTCAGGCGTACGTCGCCGATGAACAGCAACCGCATGATGTAATCCGGAGCAATAGCCCCCGCAGCCACCACGATGGCCATGACCGCCGCCGAGGCCCCATAGGCATAACTGGCGCCGGGAAAGATGAAGTTGGCGGTCAGTAGATAGAAAAGGGCCCCGGCGAATCCGCCCAACAGATACAGAGGCAGGATCCGGTGGTTCCCCAGGAGATCGCCGACAATGCGGCCGAACCAGTACAGGAACAACATGTTGAAGAGGAAATGCAGGAAGCCCTCGTGCAGGAACATGTTGGTCACAAACACCCATGGGTGGGTCAGGTTGAAGAAGATGTTGCTGGACAGAGAAAAGAACTTGATGAAGGTTTCGAAGTGCGGAGTGACCATCAGCACCAGTTTCACCACGTTGACCGCCACAAAAACGATCCCGTTGATGATGATGATGCGCGTCACCATGTTCCCAAAGTTGAACTCGCGCTTGATATCTTCAAGAATAGAACTAAACATCGCTTGCCTGATTGAAAAAACGATCTGTTTACAAAACTCCGCCTACAGCTTCGATCCGTACTTCCGCCAATACAAAATGAGCAGCAAGCCGAACAAAGCTCCTCCCACATGCGCAAAATGCGCGACTCCTGAATTGAAATTGCTTACTCCCAGAAATAGTTCGATCACGGCATAGATCAATACAAAATACTTGGCCCGCATCGGGATCGGCGGAAACAGAAGCATGATCTGCGAATTGGGAAACAACAAGCCGAAAGCCGCCAGCAAACCGAACACGGCGCCCGAAGCTCCCAATACCGGAACGTTTGCCAGATACATACTGCCGCCCAGATAACTCATTTCCAGGTAGCTGGCCAACAGGTGCAGGGTCAGGGCGCCGAAGCCGGTGAACAAGTAATAGAACAGGAAACGCTTGGGACCCCACAGGGCTTCGATCGGCGGACCGAACATAAACAACGCAAACATATTGAAGAACAAATGCCCCAGATCGCCGTGCATGAACATATGCGTTACGATCTGATAGGGCTGAAAAAAGTCGGAAGTCGGAAAGAACATAGCCAGCCGGTACCTGCCCCACAAACTGAAATCGGTCGACACCTCGTTCACCAGATCGTGCATGGTGGAGCCGGCCGGATTACCCAGGAGCATCGACCCGAAATACATCAGTACATTGATGATGAGCAGATGTTTGACTACGTCGGTAATTCGATACATAAATTGTTGATTAAGGTCGGTGGCCTCCGCTCAAAATAAACAAATTAGCCGGCAGGAAGTCTGATAATAATCCCAAATCCGCCTTTTTTTCGATAAACGCCCCGCCATGCCGATCAACCGCCAAACTTGCGGTCGAGCTCGGTCAGTTCAAAGGTGAGAAAACACTGCCGCCCACCGGGGCTCTTGAAGGGAACCTCACAGGCGAACAACTTGTCGATCAACTCCTGCATTTCCGGCACGCTGAGGGACTGCCCGCGCCTGATCGCCGCACTTTTGGCCATCGCCCGCGCAAGGTTCTCCTGCAGATCGAGGTGCAGTTCGGTGTTGATCTTAAACTGCTCCAATAAGGTCTCCACGATGCGCTGCTCGTCCTGCGCGGCGTTGATCTCCGCGGGAATGCCGTGCATTACGAAGGCATTTTGCCCAAACTCTTTCAGGTCGAACCCCAATTGGTTGATCTGCGGCAGGATTTCGCGCAGCGACTCGGCATCGGCCGGACTCAGCTCGATCGTGCGCGGAAAAAGTTCCTTTTGCGTGACCCCGCGACGCTCGGACAGTACGGCACGATATTTCTCATACAGGATCCGCTCGTGGGCGGCCTGCTGATCGATCAGCAGATAGCCGGATTTTATGTGGCTGATGATGTAGGAAGCATGTATCTGATAAGGATCTTTCTGGTGTTTGGAGAAGCTGCCGCTGGTATCGTCGAGTTCCAGGCTGCCCGATACCTGACTCTCCAGTGTGACGGAAAGGCCTTCCTGGCCGGGTTCCGGAGGTTCGGTCGTTTCCTCCAGCCCTTCGAAGAACAACTGCCAGTCTTGAGCGCCGCTCCGGTGTCGCTCGGGCGAGGGGCGTTCGGTCGGCCCGGACGGCCGGATGCGGCCGCCTTCTGCTTGCAAAGGTGGGATCGATTCTCCCTGCGAAGGCATCGTCCGCAGCGTGGGGTAAGCGTTAAAGCTGGTCTCCTGCTCGAAATCGAGCGTATTGGTCACCTGCCCGAGGGCATGCCGAACGGCGACCCGCAGATAGTTGTAGATGATGCGTTCGTCTTCGAATTTGATCTCCTGCTTGGTCGGATGCACGTTGATATCGATCCGGCTGGGATCAACCTCCAGGAAGATCGCATACAGCGGGTTGGTGTCTTCGGCAAGGTCTTTTTCAAAGGCCGTCATCACGGCGTGGTGAAGGTAACCCGACTTGATGAACCGGCGATTGACGAAAAAGTATTGTTCGCCCCGCGTCTTTTTGGCAAATTTCGGCTTGCCGACAAAACCGTAGATGTTGGTCACCTCGGTTTCCTGATGGATGGGCACCAACTTCTTATTGGTATGGCTGCCCATTACCCCGACGATCCGCTGCCGCAAATTGCCGGGCGGCAAGTGAAAGAGTTCGCTGTTGTTGTGATGAAGAGAGAAGAAGATCTCGGGATTGGCCAGCGCTACCCGCTGAAACTCGTCCATGATGTGCCGCATTTCCACGGCGTTCGACTTGAGAAAGTTGCGGCGGGCCGGGATGTTGTAGAAGAGGTTCTTGACCGAAATACTGGTGCCGGCCATACACTGACAAGCTTCCTGGGCCTTCACCTCCGAACCTTCGATCGCGATCCGGGTGCCCAGTTCTTCCTCATGCAGGCGCGAGCGTAGCTCCACCTGGGCGACGGCCGCGATCGAGGCCAGAGCCTCGCCCCGAAAGCCCATTGTTCGAATGGCGAACAGGTCGGTGGCCTCCTTGATCTTGGAGGTCGCGTGTCGCTCGAAACTCATCCGAGCGTCGGTTTCCGACATACCGCAACCGTTGTCAATAACCTGAACAAGTGTCCTGCCTGCTTCCTTAACGATCAGCTTGACGCTGGTGGCGCCGGCATCGATCGCGTTTTCCATTAACTCTTTGACCACGGAAGCCGGACGTTGTATGACCTCTCCGGCGGCAATTTGATTGGCAATGGAATCGGGAAGCAGCTGAATGAAATCAGCCATATTTCTCCCTCCTACGTTTGATAATTAGCCTTCCAAAAGCTGAATGATCCGTGGCAAATATACTGATAGAAGCAGATACGTCACCAATACCAACGCCACAATTATCGCCAGCAGGAACATATTGGAACGGAAGGTTTGCCGCCTCCTGGCGCGGGCGGCTTCCTCATATCCGCCTCCGCCCTGGCGAAAGCCGCCGGAGATCCGGGCCTTGATGGATTCCGGATCCTTAGCCTTGAGCTTCTTAAGGCGGTCGATCTTTTCGTCCATCGCTTCTTTCTTCGGATCCCAAAACCGCGGCTTGTATTCGTAGCGCTGGTGCCTGGGCATCCGGAAAAATTTCAAAAGAGCCATAATTTCAATGCTTTAAACGGGCAAAAACCCTTTATTTTACACTTGTCGGCGCGCTATTGTTGCAGCACCTTGTCGTAGGTTTACGATGCAACCCACCCGCACTTTGGCGGCTGTTCCCCAAAATTACGGATTTCCTATGTTGTCAAAATGGTTGACCATTCCCTTTGCCCTGGCAGCGCTGGTTTTTCTCTTCCTGGCCTGGGAGCAAGACTACCAATACGCCATCTACATCGTGCCATCGGTCGTTTGTCTGGCCGTGATCTACGCGCTCAGTCCGCAGATCGATTGGTGGTGGTACCAAAAACATCCCCCCGAACTCGACCCGCGTCTGCGGAAACTACTTTCCGACCACCTGCCGTTTTACCAGCAGCTTCCGGCCGAAGGTAAACAGCGCTTTCGGCAGCGAGTGGCGCTATTCATGATCGCCAACGAATTCATTCCCAAAGGAATGGATAGCGTTCCGGAAGACGTGAAGGGCTTCCTGGCCGCCTCCGCCGTACAACTGACCTTCGGAATGGAGAATTTCCTATTCGACCGGTTCGAACGGATCGTCGTCTATCCCGGTCCCTTCCCTTCTCCTCAGTATCCCAGGTGGCACGCCTCCGAGCTCTTCGAAGAAGATGGCGTTTTGCTCTTTTCCGCCGACCACCTGATGCATGCCGTGCGCTCACCGCAAAAGTACTTTCACCTCGGAATGTACGAGTATGGTCGAGCTATTTCCCTGTGCTATCCGGATCTTCAACTTCCGGCCCCTCCCCCCGACATCTGGGAACAACTAGAGAAGGTCGCTCCCTTTACCCGCAACCAGCTAGAAAAGTGGATCGGCTTGCCACAGATCGATCCGCAAGGGGTCAGCCTCGCGCTTTTCGCCTTGTTTCCCGTTCGTTTTCGCGAAATTCTGCCCGACCGCTACCGGCAATTTGTTCTCGCCCTAGGCTTCGACCCGGTCCAGGGCATCGAATGAGATTGCTTTTTTGGAAAATTAGTTGAATATTGCAACGAATAAGTTTCAATCGCAACTACTTTCCATGCAAGAATTCGTCGAATCCATTCGCCATCATTCCCGCCTGCTGGTCCGGGAACTCGACGTCCTGAAGGGCGTTTTCCAGGATACCGGACTTACGTATTCCCAATGCCACGCCCTCTTCGAGATCGATCGCGAGAACACGCTCACCACGATGGAAGTGGCTGAATCGCTGCAGCTCGACAAGTCGACCGCCAGCCGCGTGTTGTCTTCTCTGCAGGAGGACGGCCTGGCGGACATGCGACCGGGTGAGGCCGACCGGCGCCAGAAGCACTTTCAACTGACCGAAAAGGGCAAAGTGGCCACCGCCCGCAACAATCGTCTAGCCAACCGGCAGGTGACCGACGCCCTGCTGTTGCTGACGGCCGAGGAGCGTCAAACCGTTCTCGACGGACTTCGCCTCTACGCCAAGGCTTTGCGGCAAAGCCGGCAGCAACAGGCGTTTATCATTCGCCCTATCCAGGAAGCCGACAATCCGCAGGTGGCGCGCCTGATCCGGGAGGTCATGACCGAATTCGGCACGGTTGGGGAAGGCTATTCCATCATGGACCCCGAAGTCGATCGCATGTATGAAACCTATAAGGGCCGGTCGTCCTTTTTTGTCATCGAACAGCAAGGCGCCATCCAAGGTTGCGGCGGTATCGGTCCGCTGACCGGCGGACCGGCCGACGTTTGCGAATTGAAAAAGATGTACTTCTATCCGTCCTTGCGTGGATTGGGGTTCGGCAAGAGACTCGTCGACCTCTGCCTGCAGGCCGCGCTCGAATACGGCTACCGGCGTTGCTATCTGGAAACGGTCGACCGAATGTGGCAGGCCAACCTGCTCTACCAAAGGGCGGGCTTCGAACGCCTTTCCCAACCGATGGGCAATACCGGTCATAGCAGCTGCGAAGCGTACTACATCCGCGAACTTTAACCGCCTGCTAATCGACGAACAACACCCAGGTTGCAAAATCCGCTGAGAACTCCACAAAGCGATGCTCCTGACGGGCCGGCACGAAAAGCAGGTCGCCTGGCCCGAACGGAACCTCTTCATCGCCGTTTTGGAAGAGGCCCGTACCTCGGATGATCAGGTATGCCTCGTCGCGCTCGTGCGGCGACTGCAGGTCGCGGCCCTGCGGAGCGTAGTACTCCACTTCCAGTTTCCCCCATCTGGCCAGTTCGACGAAGCGCCGGCCCTGCGGATCGCGCTCCAGGGCCCGGGTGGCGGCGGCGACCGTCCATTGCCAGGTCGGCAGCGAACTTTCCGGCGATTGCAGCGGCAATTGCCGCAGGTGGTGCTCCAAATGGCGGAGGTAGTCGTCCATCAGCCAGTAGAGGTCGACCTCCTGAAGATCGTCGGCAGGGGGCAAAATGACCGGCCGACCCAGATCGCTCGCTGTCAGGCGTTGCCAGACCTCTGCAATCTGGGAGTTTAAGGCCGACCATAAGGCTAAAAGATGGGAAAACGGCAATTCCTGATAGGCGTTGATCCGCACGAGTTCGTCTTGTGGATAAGGGCTCACCTGGTAAGGTCCGTTTGCCAGGGGTATCCTGACGAAGCGCTCCAGATTATAGCGGGCGCTATCGATCAGGTGGCCAAGGATCTCCTTACCCGACCATTTTTCCGGTCGAGGCTTGGTTGCCAGTTCGCGCAACGGGAGCTGCGACAATTGACGAGGGGCCGCTATCAGCCATTGCTGCAAGCGGTCGATCAAGGG
>JAGQXA010000627.1 GCA_020436865.1 Saprospiraceae bacterium
GACTCGCTGCGGGCCGAAGTGCACGATGCGGGCCTTCGAGTACTGCTCGTTTGTCCGGGTTTTATCCGGACCGACGTATCCATGAATGCCTTGAAGTCCGACGGAAGCCCTCAAAACAAGCTCGACGATGCCCAGGCCGGCGGCATGTCGCCCGATGTGTTGGCCGAAAAGATCCTGCGGGCTATCGAGCGCGACAAACTGGAGGTTTATTTCGGCGGAAAGGAGATCCTGGGCATTTACCTAAAGCGCTTTTTCCCTCGCTTTTTCGCGAACTACATCCGAAAAGCAAAAGTGACGTAGTGGATCTTGGATCTAACATCACTTCCCCTTATCCATTTCGAGGATCTTTTCCATCACCTCCGGCAGTTGCTCGGCGCCGATCCGCTTGGATAGGATGACCTTGTTCTTGTCGAGCACGTAGATCTGCGGCGTGGAATGGATGTCGTAGACCGTCTTGTAGCGCGAGCGATGGTAGGGGTCGACGGTATTGAGCCAGATGCCGATCTCTTTTTCCCGGATGTATTCCCAGCAAGAATCCATCTCGTCGTAGAGTTTGGTGCACACGGCGAAGATCTCGACGCCCCGGTCTTTGAACTGCTTGTAGAACTCGACCATATCGGGCATCGATTTCTTGCAATGGCCGCAATCGGGGTCCCAGAAAAAGAGCACGGTGTAGGGCGACTGGAAGTCGTGCAGCCAGATATCTTTTCCTTCCTGCGTTTGCATCTTGATATTCGGGGCGGTCTTGCCGATCAGCAGGGGTTTTAGGCGCTGGGCGTTATCGACGATCTTTTCCAGTTGTTCCTGTTCGGTCCATGCCGCCTGGCCGGTCGCGTAGTAGGTTTCCGCGAGGAATACATAAACGGCATCGAAACCGACGATCTTCGATTTAGCGTATTCGTTGAGGTAGTGGATCAGCAGGAACTTGAAGGTCTCTTCGGCCGGTTTAGCCGCTTCCAGGACCCTAAAGAGGGATTGGCTGAGCGAATCGGGATGTTGTACGGTGAGGTTCTCGATATAATACTTGACCCGCTGGTACAAGAAGGGGGTACGAAGCATGCGCGGATCTGCCAGATCGAGGTTATCGAAGTAGTGTTGTTTGGTATACTGCCACTTCTGCAACTGCACCTCTTCGCTCGTTCCTTCGAATTCCGGCATGTCGAAGGGCAGGTTGGCCTTGATGATCGCAGCGGTAAGCGATGCAGGTTGGCGGGCGATAATATTTTCCTGGTATTTCTGGATCTTGGCGTTCAGTTCGGCAAGTTCCTTTTCCAGTTCTTGCCGTTCGGCGGAGCCTTCCTCTTTGGCGTTGATCTGTTCCTGCAGGCGGGTGGCTTCCGGGCGGTTTTTCCCCAGGTAGTTGATGTATTCATAGAAAAGGACATTCTCCGGCGATCCTTTGAATTCGATCTCTTCCGAAGGATTGAGTACATCCTTGACGTGTAGGGAAAATTCGTGTTCTTCCCCATTGATGAGGATCTGGAAGAACTGGTTATCGGGCGGCAGTACGATCAGGTAGATACCTCCGGAAAGCATTTCCTCGCCGGTAAAGGTGAAGGCCCCTTTGCTGTCGACCTGTGCCGTATCGAGGATATATTGTTTGTCCAGCAGATAGTAGGCCAGGTACAACTCCTTTTCCTGAAAACCGTCGAGTTTTGCGGTGATGTGATAACCTTCTTCGGCCAGGGCCCAGTTGTTCAGGCCCAGTGCCAGGAAGAGCAAGAGTAGGAACTTCTTCATCGGTTCACTGATTTTGGTTGAACGCCACAAATGTAGCAAAGCCGGCAGGGAAATCAAACCGGCTTTGGCAGACAATCAAAAAACGCCTGACAACAGAAGATATTGCCAGGCGTTTTGACCGACCCATGCGGTCGATGGAGGATCAGTTGTTGTCGGGTTGATTCTTCTTCTCCTGGCCGGCCTCCGCCTTGAGACGCTTCAGTTCCGCCTCGGCTTCCTGCACCTGCTTTTCCAGTTCGCTCAACTGTTCCTGCTTGCTCTTCAGCTGCGATTCTGTTTGCTGGAGTTTTTTCTCCTCACTGGCAACCTTCTGCTGAAAGTCGGTCAATTTTTGCTGTTCGTCCGCAATGCGGGCGGCCGTCTCCTCTTTGACCTTGGTGATCTGTTCGGCCGCTTGTTGCCGAGCCTCATACACGGCATCCGACGAAGCTTTTTTTGCTTCGGTGATCTCTTCCAGCGAGCCCTTCCGGGCCTCTTCGACCTCCTTTGCGTATTGAGCCTTTTTGTTGGCGTTCTCCTGCTGGATAGCGAGGATCTCCTCCTGCGCCTCCTTGCGGGCTTCGGCGATCTCTACCCTGGCCTTGGCATCGGCATCGGCTACCTCTTTAGCGATGGCCGTCTTTTGATCGGCGGCCTTCTTCTGTTCGTTCGCTATTTCTGCGTTGATCTCGGCGCGTTTGGCGGCCAGTTCGCTCGCATAGCCCTTCTTCTTATTCTCGAGGTCCTCTTTGGCCTCTGCGACCGCTTCGGCGGCTTGTTTCTTGATCGCAGCAACTTCCTGAGCCGATTCTTCCTGCGTTTTAGCGATAGCGACGGCCGCCTGTTCGCGCACCTGAAGGATCTCGAGTGCAGAAGCCTCTTTTTCCCGGGCAGCCTTTTCGCGGGCCAGTCGCACCTCTTCCGAGAGTTGGGCATTGATGGCCCCGATCTCCTTGGCGGCGGCTTCCTTAGCGGCGGCTACCTCGGAGGCCAGCTTCTGGCGCTCGACGGCGCCATTCTCTTTGGACTGGCGAACGGATTCGGCTTCATCCTGCCGAACCTTCGCGATCGCTTCAGCGGCATTGCGCTTCGCGGCCGCAATGTCGCCTGAAGATTGCTCCTGAGCGCGGGCGGCTTCCTCCTTCGCCTTGGCGATCTCGCGGGCGGCCGACTCGCGGGCGGCCGTGATCTCCTGCGCGGCCTTCTCGCGGGCCTGGGCCACTTCGGTAGCCGACGAGCCCTTTATCTCCTCCTCTTTCGCCTTGGCATCGGCGATCTTTTTGGCAGCTTCCTCCTGGATCTGCTGGATGCGACTTTGAGCAGTCTGCTGGGCCGTGGATATTTCGCTGGCATACTGGGTACGGGCCTTTTCGGCGTTTCCATTGGCTTCTTCCACTTTAGCCGTAGCTTCCGTTTGCGCCTTGGAAATTTCCGACTGCGCCCGCTCGCGAGCCTGGGTGACTTCTTCGGCCGATTGTTTGCGGATCATCTCTTCGTTGGCCTTGGCGGCTTCCATCGCGGTTTGCACCTCCTTCTGGATCCGGGCGATCTCGGCTTCCGCTTTCTTCCGGGCTTCCTGAACGGCTGTTGCGATCTCCTGTTTTTCCGATTCGGCGCGATCGCGGGCGGCTTTCACCTGCGTCGCTTCTTCCTCGTTGATCACTTTGATAGCCAGCGCGGCTTTTTCGCGGGCGGCGGCCACTTCCAGAGCGGCGGCGTCTTTTTCCTGCTTAGCCGCTTCGCGGGCGGCGGCTACTTCCTGGGCAGTCAATTCCTGCGTCTGCAATACTTCCTGGCGGCCCTTTTCCTTCTCGGCGGCCACCTGCTGACGGGTCAGGTTGATCTCTTCGGCGGCCCGCTTCTTCGCTTCGGCCACTTCCAGGGCGGAAGCCTCTTTTTCTTTGGCGACCGCTTCGCGGATCTCCCCGAGTTCGGAAGCGCTGGCTTGCTGGATCAAGGCTTTTTCCTCGGCCGCCTTGCGGCGAGATTCGGCCACTTCGAAAGCGAGTCGTTCCTTTTCCAGTACGGCATTTTCGCGGATCTTGGCGATCTCTCCGGCAGTTTCTTCCTGCACGCCGAGGATCTGTTCGGAAGCCGATTTCTTACTCGTCACGACTTCTTCGGCCGAGCGTTCGCGTTCGAGATCGGCTTTGCTGCGGGCATCGGTGATGGCTTTCGCCGTTTCGGACCGGATCCGTTCGAGTTCTTGCTTCGAATTCTCGCGGGCGGAGGCGATCTCGTCGGTGTATTCCACCTTGGCCAGTTCCAGCTTTTCCTTTACGGCTTTGATCTCCTGGGCTGCCTGTTCCCGGGCGGCAGCCACTTCCTGGGCAGATTCCAGCTTAGCCTTCTGGATCTCTTCGGTAGCTCGTTGCTTGGCTTCCACTACCCCCAGGTTGATCTTGTCGATCTCCGTCGTGGCCTTGGCGCGAGCTTCCTGGACCATATTGGCCACCTCCTTCCGGGAGGCGTCGATCTCGGCCTGCGAGCGCTTGCGCGCTTCCAGGACCTCCTCGGCATATTCCTGCTTTTTGGCGTTGGCCTGTTCGCGGGCCAGGGCCACCTCCTCCTGGATCTGGCGTTTGGCGATCTCGGCTTTCTCCTGTTCGGCCTGGATCTCCTGGCGGACGTTTTCTTTGGTCTTGGCCAGTTCGCCGTACAGATCCTGCAACTCCTGATCGTTCAGTGAGTTGACATCGATCGGCTTGCTGGGGCCGGTACCGCGGCGTTCCGGATCGGTCAGGCGCGAGGGAGAGATGTCGTTGTCGGTCAGCACGACGTCGTTCACCTGACTAACATCAAGGGTCTTGTTGAAGCAAACTGCCATCGAGCGGAAGGCCTGCATCCGGTTGAGGTTGATGGTCAACTTGCGCATTTCATTGCTGATGTTGTTCTTGATGTACATCGTGTTGATGTCGGCCGTTGCAAACCAATTGACGGCCGCCAGGTCGAGCTGCAGAATGTTCTCATGCACCGGCGTACCGCCATCGCGGGTCATTTCGCCCATGTCGATAAAGCGATAGCTCTTACGGGTGCCGCGTGCGTCCATGAAGATGATCTCATCTCCCTGGTTGAAGTCGACGCCGCCTTTGGAAAACACCTTGGCGAGCACCCCTTTCTCGTCGGTCATCAGCTGGAGGCTGTAGGTATAAGTGCCGCGCACGACGATCGTTTGCGGTTCGGTACGCACAATGTGCGTGCCTTCGATGGTCTTGTTCTCAGAAATGTACTCGGAGCAATCCTGGGCGTAAATTGCATTCCAACAGACCAAAAGGGAGAAAAGAACAATTGGGTTGATCCACTTCATGCCGGCGAAATTTTATTTTCCAAGATAAGCAAATTTACGATTTATCGGCCCGAATTTAGCCGTTAACACCAGCTACACGGAGATGGCACGGTTCTTCGGGTCTTACCAGACAATTAGCAGGGTTTTCAGGCGCGGCGGGCAGCGAGTAAGAACAGAACGGCCATCCGGATGGCGACGCCATTTTCCACCTGTTGCAGAATGATGGACTGCCGGGAATCGGCAACGTCGCTGGTCACCTCTACCCCCCGGTTGATCGGTCCGGGGTGCATGATGACCACTTCGCTGTTCAGGCTGTCAAGCAACTGCCGGTTGATGCCGTAGAACTGGGCGTATTCGCGCAGGGAGGGAAAGTACTTGATATCTTGCCGCTCCAGCTGAATGCGCAGGATATTCGCCACATCGCACCACTCCAGCGTTTTTCGCAGATCGAACGAAACGCCGATCCCCAACTCGTGGATGTACTTGGGTATGAGCGTCGGAGGCCCGCACACGGTCACTTCAGCTCCTAACTTCTTTAGGCAAAAAATATTGCTCAACGCCACCCGAGAATGGAGGATATCGCCAAAAATGGCCACTTTCCGGCCGGCCAGGTCGCCCAGCCTTTCTCTCATGGAATACGCGTCGAGCAGCGCCTGGGTTGGGTGTTCGTGCGTGCCGTCGCCCGCATTGACGATATTGGCGTCGATGTGCCGCGACAGGAAGTGGGGCGCGCCCGGAGCCGAATGGCGAATGACGATCATATCCACCTTCATCGACAGGATGTTGTTGACCGTGTCGAGGAGCGTTTCGCCTTTCTTGACGGAAGAAGACGAGGCGGAGAAATTCACGATGTCGGCCGACAAGCGCTTCTCCGCCAGTTCAAAAGAGATACGGGTGCGCGTCGAATTCTCGAAGAACAGATTGGCTACGGTTACATCCCGCAAAGAGGGCACTTTTTTGATCGGCCGGTTGATCACCTCTTTGAATTCGTCGGCCGTGTGAAAGATCAACTGAATGTCTTCTTCGGTCAGATCTTTGATCCCCAGGATGTGATCGGTGCTGAGTTGGGATGCAGCCATCTATTGTTTTGACTCCTGTTTGGTGATGTACAATAAGACCTGGTCTTCCGCTCCTTCTTCCTGCCCCCACTCCACTTTTACATAGGCCTCGTCGAGGGCGTCGATCCGCAGCCCCGTAAAATCGGATTGGATCGGCAAATGCCGGTTGAAGCGCCGGTCGATCAGCGCGAGCAACTCCACTCGGCTCGGGCGGCCGAAATGGGTCAGCGCGGTCAGGGCGGCCTGCACCGTACGCCCGGTGTAGAGGACATCGTCGACGAGGATGACCTTCTTGTTCTCTACCAGGAAATCCAGCTCGGTGGTACTGGCCTTCAAGGGCTTATCGCGGGTTCGGAAGTCGTCGCGGTAGAAGGTGATGTCGAGCTTTCCGTACTCCAATTCCGGCACGCCCAGAATGTCGAGCAAGCGCAGATAGATGCGGTCGGCCAGCAGCGTGCCACGAGGTTGAATGCCGATCAGGCAGGTATTTTCAAAACGGTCGAACTCCTCCACCAGCTGATGGGAAAGACGCTCGAGAGTGAGCTGAAACCGGTCGTGAGGTAATATGATGCGTCCGTTGCTCATGGATCGGCAACAAATATAAGGAAAGTTTTGGTTGGGCGAACCTGCCGATAAAAGTTCGCAAAACCGATCAGATCCCGACGCCCGTGGCCGGTCAAGGAGGGAAAAAGCGTTGGGGAAGACCTCCTTTTGGCGCTTTTTCCGTTTTTTTGCAGGCGGATCGACAACTCCTCCGTTCTTATGCAGTATAACCGTCTCGGCAAGACCGACCTACAAGTCAGCCAGCTCTGTCTGGGCACGATGACCTTCGGCGAACAGAATTCCGAAGCGGATGGGCACCGGCAGCTCGACTATGC
>JAGQXA010000628.1 GCA_020436865.1 Saprospiraceae bacterium
ACGCTCCGATCGAACGCCAGATCATCCGCACGGCCGACTATCGCATTCAGGTGGCAGACGTCGGGGCCAGCGCCGCCCGCATCGAAGAAACGGTCAAGAAGCACGGCGGATATATTTCCTCCCAGGAACTCAACAACTCCAGTTACGAACTGAACACGCACTTCGTGATCCGCGTGCCCAATCAACAGCTCGATTCGTTGTTGGAGGCCGTCGGCCGGGAAGCCACTTTTACCAACTACCGGCGGGTCACCTCGACCGACGTCACCGAAGAGTTTGTCGATATCCAGATCCGCCTGAAGACCAAGAAGGAAGTGCGCGACCGCTACATCGAGATCCTGCGCAATCAGGCCAGGACGGTGGAAGACATCCTGCGCGCCGAAGAACAGATCCGCGTCGTTCAGGAAGAGATCGAGGCCAAGGAGGGCCGGCTCAAGTATCTGCAAAACCAGGTCAGCCTGAGCACGCTCAATCTGAACACCTACCAACGCATCCCCTATCAACCCGAGCCCGATCTGTACAAGGAATCGTTCGGCAGTAAGGTCAAACGCAAGTTCCTGGCCGGTTGGGACCTCTTCATCGACCTCTTGTTGCTGATCGTCAACCTGTGGCCGCTGATCCTCATCGGCGCCATTGTTATCTGGCAGCGCAAGCGGATCGCGGGCCTTTTCCGGCGGCGGAAAAAGACATAGACCTGAGCCGTCGATGACGGATAATTGCCCGACATCCCTTACCTTGCGGTCCCGCAAACGAACAAAGCCATGCAGCGAACGATATTGCCATTGATCGGACTGTGCCTCCTGCTCAACGCCTCCTCCGGTTGTCAGAATGCCGGCGACGGCGAAGACCACTACCAGTGGATCGACATTGTCGACCGGCTTTCCTGGGGGATCGACTTGCCCGAGGGCTGGACGCCGATGAGCGACGACGACCTGCAGCGCCTGCGCGACAACGAAGCCAAACGGGTAGCTGCGCTGCCGGGCCCCGACGAAACCAAAGCCTGGCGCCCGGTTTACGGCCTGACCAAAGACGGCAGCACCTTACTGGTCGTCGCCAAGAAAAAGAACGAACTCGAACAACAGGATTACCCCGCAGCCCTTGAAAAGCGATTCGGCGATACCGAGCGTTACTTCTCCGAGCTGGTCACCCTTTCCAAACGGGGCGCCCTTTCCTTCGGCGGTCAGGATTTCGACTACCTCCGACTCACCGCCTACCGCGAAAGCTATCAGGGCGAACCGGTCATGTGGTTTCACTACTACCAACGCGGCAAGGGGCCCGATCTGGTGGGCATCACCGTCGCCGCCCGCAGTAAGCCCGACGAAGACACTTTGCTGAAGCTGCTTTCCGAATCGACCTTTCGCGTTCGGCAGTGAGCTGGTTCGTTGGTCCGAATGGCCTTCAGACAAGAGAGATTCTATGGTCCGGTGATCCAACGATCCTTGGGCCGACAATCCATGGGGTCTTCAAAAGCCTTAGCGAAGCTGTACCTGCCAACTGTACCTGCCAACTGTACCTGCCAACTGTACCTGCCAACTGTACCTGCCAACTGTACCTGCCAACTGCCCTCCTCTTTCCTCTTTCATCTTTCTACTCGTTTCAAGATCCTCCCCGCCTGTTCCAGCACCTCTTCGGTCTTGGCAAAGCACAGACGGATCACCCGTTCGTCGCGGCCGCTCGAATAGAAAACCGACACTGGAATGGCCGCCACTTTCGCTTCGACGGTCAGCCATTTGGCGAATCCGGTATCGGGCAGATCGCTGACGGCCCGGTAGTCGAACAGCTGGAAATAGGTGCCCCGGCAGGGCAAAGGTCGTAAAGGCGAGCCCTTCATCGCTTCCAGGAAAAAGTCGCGCTTGGCCTGATAAAAACGGCCGAGCGAAAGGTATTCTTCCGGATCGGCCAGAAACTCGGCCAGGGCGTACTGTACGGGGGTGTTCACCGAGAATACATTGAACTGGTGTACCTTGCGAAATTCGGCCATCAAGGGAGCCGGCGCCACGCAATAGCCCACCTTCCAGCCGGTGTTGTGGAAGGTTTTTCCAAAGGAATACACGGCGAGGCTGCGGGCGAACAGCTCCGGGTAGCGCAGCACGCTTTCATGGGGCTGCCCGTCGTAGATCAGGTGCTCGTAGACCTCGTCGCTCAGCACGATCAGGTCGTGCCGAAGGGCGATCTCCTCCAACTGCCGCAGATCTTCGGCCTGCAGGATCGTACCGGTCGGATTGTGCGGCGTGTTGACGATCAGCATGCGGGTACGCGGGCTGACGAGCCGTTCCAAAGCCGCCCAGTCGACCCGGTAATCCGGGGCCGACAACTCGTAGGGGACGGCTTTTCCCCCGTTGACCTCGATCGAAGGTCGATAGGAATCGTACGCCGGTTCGAGCAGGATCACTTCGTCGCCCGTCCGGACGAAGGCCGCAATCGCGCAGAACAAAGCCTGCGTGGCCCCGGCGGTCACGGTGATCTCGTCATCGGGATCGACCCCGACGCCATACAACCGGTCGATCTTTTCCGCCAGGCGTTCGCGCAGAACGGGCAGGCCTGCCATCGGAGCATACTGGTTCTTGCCCTCCCGCATGTAGCGATACACCAGATCCTGCAGGCGGGGCGAGCAATCGAAGTTCGGAAATCCTTGGGAAAGGTTGATCGCTCCGGCTTCCTGGGCCAGGGCCGACATGACGGTGAAGATGGTGGTACCCACGTCGGGCAGTTTGGAGGGCGGCAATTGCATGACAGAAGGATCGGTGGTGAAGTCCGAAAGTAAGGAAAGAATCGCAAACCTGGCCGGGGTAGTGAGCGTCGGCACACAAGCGGCAGCGCATTAGCCCGGAATTCCCGATATTTGCAGCCTAAATCCGGTTCTATGCCCTTTGAAGGTTCTCCATACCTGTTATACAGCGACGCCCAAGGCAACGTGTTTGAAGACACCACGCTGTACGCCTGCGGCCGCAGCGGCCTGTACGCCTATCCCATCCCGGAAGAAGATTGGATCGAGCTACCCGACGGAGGCAGCCTGTACGAGTTGCCCCATCGAAGGGCAGTCGGCATCGACGTGAAAACCGGCGAAATGCGGGTTTGTGAAAAGGGCTGGGCGGTGGCGGCCTTCATCCCTCCGGCCCATACGGGCCTCTATCTGGCCTCCTACGTGAATCAGCCCGAGGCTCCGGAATTGCCCCTTTTCTGCTACACCGCCGTGGGCTGGCACGACGACAAGTTCTACGTGCCGGCAGTGCGCATCGAACCCGACATCCGGCAGGAATGCGGGGGGTTCGACGAGAAAGCGGTGAGCGAAGGGGTCGACGAATTGCGCCGCCGCTATCCGCAAAACCGCCTGGTGGAACACCTGGCCGCGAATTGTGCCCTCACCTACAACTGCCCGGCAGCCCGCAATTTTTTCATGGGCCGCTGGGAATGTCCGGTGCCCAGCTCGCCGGCCTGCAACTCGAATTGCATCGGCTGCATTTCCTTCCAGCCGGAAGACGAAACCGTGGTATCGAGCCACGATCGCCTGTCGTTCAAACCTACTGCCGGCGAGATCGTCGAGTACACCGTTCCTCATCTGGAGAACGCCCCCTTTCCGATCATCAGTTTCGGACAAGGTTGTGAAGGCGAGCCGCTGCTCATGTGGGAAACGATCCGCGAAGCCATCCTCCAGATCCGCCGCTTCACATCGAAGGGCAGCATCAACATCAATACCAACGGCAGTAAGCCGGAGGCCGTGGAAGCCCTTTGCCGGGCCGGACTCGACAGCATTCGCGTGAGCATCAACTCGGCGCAGGAATGGCTCTATTCAGCCTACTACCTGCCGAACAATTATGCCTTCGAAGATGTGGTGGAAAGCATCCGGGTGGTGAATCGACATGGCGGGTGGACGAGCATCAACTACTTCGTTTTCCCGGGCATGACCGACAGTGCGGCAGAATACGAAGCCCTTCGCGCGCTCATTCGCGACACCGGACTGAAGATGATCCAATGGCGGAATTTCAATATCGATCCCGACTGGTACCTGCAGAAGGTGGGCGTGGAAGAAACGGAAGAACCCATGGGCGTGCGAACGCTCATGCGGCTGATCAAAGAGGAATTCCCCCAGATCGAATACGGGTATTTCAATCCGCCCATCGAACGTACCCGCGGTAATTTTGCCACCGATTTTGCGCATTA
>JAGQXA010000098.1 GCA_020436865.1 Saprospiraceae bacterium
ATTGGTTAATTGGGCAATTGGTTAATTGGTTAATTGGGTAATTGGGTTATTGGGGGGGAATGGTTGGGAGATTTTCGCCGATCTTGTTAACTTCCATCCAAAACCTGACCATATGCTAAGATCAAAGATCGGAGGGATCGGTTACTACGTGCCCGACTGGGTAGTGACCAACGACGACCTGACCAAGGTCATGGATACGACCGACGAATGGATCCAGGAACGCACCGGCATTCAGGAACGCCGATATGCGCCGAAGTTCCAGGAAACCACCTCCACCCTGGGCGCCAAGGCGGCGGCGATCGCCATCGAGCGGGCGGGCATCCGAAAAGAAGACGTCGATTTCATCATTTTCGCGACCCTCAGTCCGGATTACTACTTCCCCGGTTGCGGCGTGCTGGTGCAACGCGAACTGGGCATCACCTCCACCGAAGTAGGCGCGCTCGACATTCGCAATCAATGCTCGGGCTTCGTGTACGGCCTGTCGATCGCCGATCAGTTCGTGCGCACGGGCATGTACAAGAACGTATTGCTGATCGGCGCCGAACTGCATTCCATGGGGCTCGACTTCACCACCCGGGGCCGCAATGTGACCGTCATCTTCGGCGACGGAGCCGGAGCCGTGGTCGTACAACCCACCGAAAAGGAAGGGCAAGGCGTGCTGACCACCAAGCTGCATTCCGACGGCACCTATGCCGAGAAACTGGCCTTCATCAACCCGGGCTGCCACGGCGGCTACCATTCCAAGAAAATGGGCGAAGAGGTCGACTTCGGTTATCCGGATGCGGAGTACGGCGAAATGTTCCTCACCCAGCACATGATAGACAACGGCATGACCTATCCGAATATGGAGGGACAGTTCGTCTTCAAAATGGCCGTGCAGAAATTTCCGGAGGTGATCATGGAGGCCCTGAACGAAACGGGGAACAGTCCTGCCGACATCGACCTGCTCGTCCCCCACCAAGCCAATCTGCGCATCAGCCAGTTCGTCCAAAAACGCCTGCGCCTGCGCGACGATCAGGTGTGGAACAACATCCAGAAATACGGCAACACCACGGCCGGCTCGGTGCCCATCGCCCTGTGCGAGGCCTGGGAGGCCGGCAAGGTGAAGGAGGGAGATCTGATCTGCCTCGCCGCTTTCGGCAGCGGATTCACCTGGGCTTCGGCCCTCTTACGCTGGTAAACGACCTTGGGAAGGAGCAAGACGTTCCTTCCCGTTTTTGTTCTCCGCCAACCGCCAACCCTATGACTACGAACAGAACCCTCTCGCAAAAAGGGGCCACGCTGCTCCGTTCCCTGATCCCGGCCCTGTTTTTCCTCCTGCCGCTCACCCTCAGGAGCCAAAATACGCCTTGCGCCGCCATCAACCTGCCCAACAACATGAGCGGCTTTCAGACCTATTCCACCCAGGGGCTCAGCAATTCCGGCGTGCCGCATCCTGGCTGCGGAGCGCCCATCGGCGCCGACATCTGGTTTGCGGTCACCGCGCCGCCCTCGGGCGACATGGATATCGCCACGCTGGCCGGCACCATGGTCAATGCCGCCATGGCCGTCTACCTCGGTCCCTGCGGCAACCCCACCCTGCTCGCCTGCACCGACGACGATAATTGCGGAAATACCATTATGCCCGTGCTGCAGTTCGACAACCTCATCCCGGGCCAAACCTACTACATCCGCATCTGGCCGGAAGGCGGAGGGGGTACCTTCCAGATCCGCATCACCGACGGCGATCCGCCCACGCCGCCCATCAACCTCGTGCCGACCGGCTCGGCGACGCAAAGCGGACCCGATTGTATCCAGCTGACCACCACCACCACTAACCAATCCGGCTGCGCCTGGGCGCCCAATCAGGTCGACTTCAGCCAGCCCTTTACGAATACCGTCTCGCTCAATTTCGGCACCATCGACGCCAACGGAGCCGACGGCATCTGTATGGTCTATCATACCGCCCCCACCGGCGCCGCCACTTGCGGGGTCGGTGGCGGAGGCATCGGCTCCGGCGGTATCCCCAACTCCTTCATCATCGAGTTCGACACCTGGGACAACGGCGCCGGCATGGGCGATATCGTGCAAGACCACCTCGCTGTCAATATCAATGGGGTCATGACCGCTCCGGTTTACGGCCCTATTGCACTCGGTAACATCGAAGACGGACAGGATCATATAGTGTCCTTTTCCTGGAACCCGGCCAATAACAGTTTTTCCATCACTTTCGATGGCATCCCCTTTCTGTCCGCAACCAATTACAACATTATCGCCAACGCTTTTGGAGGGCAAACAATGGCCTGGTGCGGCTTTACCGGCAGCACCGGCGCGTCGACGAATAACCAGTTCGTCTGCTCGGTACCGCCGCTCATTCTGCCGGCCGGATCGCAGACGGAGGTCGACGTCGAGATCTGTCAGGGTGAGCTCTATTTTGCCGGCGGCGGCTTTCAGAGCACTTCCGGCACCTACTTCGACTTCTTCCCTTCCTTCAACGGCTGCGACAGCATCATCGTCACCAACCTGACGGTGCTGCCTTCCTCCACCACCCCGCTGAACGAGATCGTCTGCGCCGGTGATTGCGTCACCATCGGCAACGCAACCTACTGCAATACAGGCATTTTCCAGAACGTACTGACCAATTACCTGGGCTGCGACAGCACCGTGATCCTCAACCTGCTGGTGCTCGACCCGCTTGCCGTGATCGCCCCGCCCCTGCAGATCAACTGCGATAACCC
>JAGQXA010000099.1 GCA_020436865.1 Saprospiraceae bacterium
GCCGAACCCGTTTGGCTCACCACTTCGAGGCTCCAGGCTTCCGGTTTGGCGGCGAAGAGGGCTTTGGTGCGGCTCCAGGTCGTCTGAAACAATTCGGAGTTCCGGTAGGCCTCGAGATCGGCTTCCGCCGCCCAGTGGCTCAGGGTGAAAAATACGTTCGGTTCGGAGGCGTGCCGCAGCAGTTCGAGATGTCCGCAGCCCGGGAAGGACCGGATGCGGCCTTTCGTCGCTTCGAAGAGCTGCAGGAAATCGGCGACTCGCGTTTCGGCGAAGGTCAGTTTGACGATTCTCTTGATCATGTTTTTTTCTTTCGTTCGACGAAATCGATCTGCACGGTATCGTCGACCTGCAGGCCCAGAAGGCTGCCGGCTTTGCCCATGTTGACGGCGATTTCCAGAAGTCCGGAGGAGTTGAAAAAACAAACCACTTCGCCGACCGGCACTTCGTGGTAATGGCGGTAGATGCGCCGGATCGGGTCGTGCCGCTTAAACCAGATCTCCGCCGGGCGGTCCTGAGCCACTTTTTCGAACAGATCGCGATGAACGTTGACGATGGCGTTTTCGTAGTGGTCGATGTACACCACCGTACCGCGAATGCCCGTTTTGGTGACGATGGGTTGCAGGTGTATCCGCTGGAGGAGGTCGCCGGCCGGTTCACCCAACTCTTTCAGGGGCGAGCCGGAAAGTAATCGTCCGACGGCCTCGGCATAGAGCGAGGTGAGCGGGAAGGGGTCGTGGCCGGCCGGTTTCAGGCGAACGGCCTCGATCGCCTGTTGTGGAAAGATCAGGGAAAAGATCCCGTTGTCCGGCCCGAGAAAAAAATGGCCCTCGCGTTCGAAGGCCAGGTAGGAAGGCTCTTTGCTGTTGAGATTGTTGACGTGGATGACGTGCACGGAGCCCTCCGGAAAATGGCGGTAGGCATTTTGTAGCACAAAGGCGCCCTGCACGATGTCGTAGTGCTGGATGCGGTGCGTGACGTCGACGATCTGCAGATCGGACCGCTGTTTCAGGAATGCTCCCTTGATAGCCGCCACGTAGTAATCTTGTTCACCCAGATCAGTCGTTAAGGTCACGATCGCCATAGCCCTGCAGTGGTTTGATGTTTGTTCGATAGCCCGTCGGGGAGGGCGCCCGTAAAATTAAGAAAGGGCTGAGGAAAGCGCCAACAAAATCGAGTCGGGATCGGCGATAATCCTTCAACTTACCTATCTTTGTGGAAAGAGATTCGCTGCTTTGTCCCTATTCATCGAACCAATTTGCCGCGAAATCCATTGTTAAGAAGCATTGCATTATTGAACCAATCAGGAGGAATAAAGTATTGAGCGAGATCATTCTCACCGTTGAAGGCGTCGACCCCGTAGAATTGTATGGGGAAAACAACGCCAAGCTGAATTTGCTGAAAAAGGCCTTCCCTGAACTTTCCATCACTGCGCGAGGCAACCACCTGAAGCTGGCCGGCGAAAAGAAATATACTCAAAAGGCGAAGTCGAAAGTGGAAATGATGGTTCGCATGCTCAAGGAACAGCATGAGTTGAGCCTGCATGCCGTCGAGGACCTGCTTAGCGGATCCAATCCGTACGAGACGCTCCTCAGCAACGGCAGCTCCAATCTCACCATCGTACATGGCCGCAGCGGCAAACAGATCAAGGCCAAGACGCGCAATCAGAAAGTACTGGTCGAGGCTTCGGAGCAGAACGATATCGTTTTCGCGATCGGCCCGGCAGGTACCGGAAAGACCTACACCGCCGTAGCACTCGCTGTGCGGGCCCTGAAGAACCGCCTGGTCAAAAAGATCATCCTGACCCGCCCCGCTGTCGAGGCCGGCGAAAATCTGGGCTTTCTGCCGGGCGACCTCAAAGAAAAGATCGACCCCTATCTGCGCCCGCTATACGATGCGCTCGACGATATGCTGCCCGTCGACAAGCTCAACTATTTCATGCAGAACCGGATCATCGAGATCGCGCCCCTGGCCTTCATGCGCGGCCGCACGCTCGATAATGCCTTCATCATCCTCGACGAAGCGCAGAACTCGACCAGCATGCAGCTCAAGATGTTCCTGACCCGTCTCGGGCCTTCGGCCAAGTGTATCATCACGGGCGACCTTTCCCAGGTCGACCTTCCATACAGCGTCAAATCGGGACTGCGCCGGGGCATCGAGTTGCTCGAACACCTCGAAGGTATCGCCACGGTATACCTGACCGCTGAAGACGTGGTGCGCCACCGCCTGGTCAAGGAGATCATCCGGGCCTATGAGAGGGACGACGAGCGCCGCTCCGCCGAACGCAAAGGGGGCGGCCGTAAGGAAGTGCCCGCTCCCGCCGCGGAGGAAGAAGAGTAAGATCCAATTGTTCACTCAAAACCTGCACGCTATGTTCAAGAAATGCTTATTCCCACTCGCATTGGGCCTCTTCTTGTTGCCCGCCTGTAATAACAGCTCTTCGACCGAAGGGCAGGACGACTCGATGGGCCAATTTGCCGACGACGAGAATTTCAAGGACGCTCACCAATCGCCCGACTCCCTGGGTTACCAGGGGAAAGGCCAGATGGTCGAGTTCGACACGCCCGACGGACAGAAAGGCTCGGCCTACTTGGTGACGCCGGAAGCGGCCAATGGCTCCGTCCTATTCGTCATTCATGAATGGTGGGGGCTCAACGACCACATCAAACGCGAGGCCGATCGCCTGGCCGGCGAGCTTTCCGGCACTACGGTTTACGCGCTCGATCTTTACGACGGCAAGATCGCCGACAACCCCGATCAGGCCGGCCAATACATGCAGGCGGTTCAGGAAGACCGCCTCAACGCCATCATTAACGGCGCCCTGGCTCAAGCCGGCCCGGAGGCCAAAGTCGCCACCATCGGCTGGTGCTTCGGCGGCGGTTGGTCGCTGCGCTCTTCGATCCTGGCCGGCAAGCAAGGCGCCGGTTGCGTGATGTACTACGGAATGCCGGTGCAGGAAGCTCAGAAGCTGGCCCCTCTGCAGGCCGA
>JAGQXA010000629.1 GCA_020436865.1 Saprospiraceae bacterium
TCGCCCTCGACGCCCAGGTACGACATGCCGTCGCCGAAGGAGTCGAAGATGCGAAATACGTAGCAGCCGGGCGCCAGACACCAGTCTTCGGAAAACAGGGTTTGCTCGAAACCGTAAGGGCCGCCTTCGAACAGGATCAGCCCGCCTTCGTCTTCCAGTTGCCAGGTGGTCTCGTTCGGGAAGAGGTCGGTGGTGAGGTTCAGCGTAATGATCTCGCCGTCCAGCGGTACGACAAACGTGCGCATCAGCGTATCGTTCGCGGGATCTTCGTCGGCGAGGCCGTTCGGGAGTTGCGAGTAGGCGAGCAGGGTATTGGCGCCATCGACAAATCCGTTCAAGGTGACCGGTAAAGGCTCCGTGGCGTTGGGCGGCAAGGCGCCGGTCCAGTCTATTTGCGTTTCCGGTCCGGCATTCAGACTGTAGAACACCGAAGCGGAAAACAGGGTGTCGACGCCGGCGTTCTTGAGGACCAGCGCGGTCGAAAGCTCGTCAAAGCAGTAAGGGCTGGGGAGTTCGGTGACTGCGCTGATCGCCGCATCGTTGCGCGGCAGTTGGCGCACGATGGTGCGCAGGGTATCGTTGAAATTGGCCGTATCGACGGTCAGGGTGGTGTAGATCAGGAATTGATAGTCGCCGATCGTCGACAGGTCGACGGTCGGGCTGAAGGTGTGATAATACACGCTATCGGGTTCGATCAGCTGGCTGACGAATTCGGTGGTCAGCGGCCCCTGGTCGACCTGGAAGGAAAGGTGGAAGGTGTCTTGCGGCAAATAACCGTAGTTGCGGACGGCCACCGTAACCGGCTCGCCGGCTGTCAGGTAGCCCGAACTTTGCGGGGCGACCAGCGCCGCTACGCCCAGGTCGATCGAATCGCGCTGTACGAGCGTTCGCATGATCTTCGTGCCCCAGATGTTGTCTTCCTTCATGTATTCGCCGGTGAACCAGAAGGTCACTTCGTCGGAGGGATCGACCGTCATGGAGGAGTAGTCGCCCCAGCGCGAGTTGAAATTGATCGATTGACCGGCGCCGAACTCGTGCTCCTCGATGGTCATTTGCCCGAGGGGGTCGCCCTGCAGCCGGCCGGTAAAGCGAAGCGAGAGGTAAGTGTCGGGCCCCGTGGCCGAATAGCCCATCAGGATATTGCCGGCCTGATCGATGGCGATGCCGGCCATAAAGCGGCTCAGATCGTCGGGGGCGTAAGTTCCTTCCTGATAAAGATACCAGTCGCCCGTATTTTCCTTGCGCAGTTCGACCCAACGGATCCCCGCCTGGTTGGCGCCATTGACGTCGACCGAAAAGGTGAACACCATCGTTTCATGCGTGCCGAAATTGCGGTAGGCCACGCGGTGCATGATCACGTGCTGCAGAGCGGAAACCAGGGTGCCGTCGCCCTGCGGAATGCAATTGAAAATGTCGCCGCCGTCGCAGAGGTAGCTGTCGAAAGGAGCGGTGGGAAGGGTGATCGGCCCCGTGACGGCGGTGTTGCTGGGATTGTCCCAGTCGACCGACATCGTCCACACCTCCAGCACATCCTGCCCGCCGTCCCAGGCGTCGTCGTAGATCCGCACCAGGTTGATGGGGCTGCCGGGCGGCGGCGGCGTGTTGCCGTCCCAGTCGGAAGCCGTGCAGACCTGGAAGGCCTCCGGATTATTGAACTTCGGCAGGGCTTCGACGCGCTGTACGGGGGCGAAGGTCGCACCGGCCAGCATGGCCTCGCGGTTGAGGGCGTAAACGGGGATGTTCTCGGTGAAGAACTCGTTGGTGGTGACGTAGTAGGCATCGTGCCAGACGGCGTATTTTGGGTAGTCGGGCAACGAAGGCGACTGGAATTCATAGGCATTCCAGCTGCCGAGGGGGTCGCTCGTTTCGGAAACGGCGATGAGCAGGACGAAGCCTGATTGGGAGTTGCCGATCTCCGAGATCAGCCAGCGGCCGGCCTCGTGATCCCACAGCACGATCGGATCGCCGATGCCTCCCGCGTTGAAGGGCGCCCAGATCGTACCCACATCGGCCGGTCCGTAGAGCAGGTTGCCGGCCTTGTCGAATACGGAAAAGATACTGCCTCCGGCCATGTTTGTGGCTTGGACGTAGTGATCGGGGCTGACGTCGCCCGTCGGATCGGGTGGAAAAATACCCGAGTCTTCCTGATCCATGCCGTCGATCACCATTTCCGGAAGGACCTGCGTCAAGACCTTCTGCACGGGCATGGCGGCAAGTGGATCGCCATGTTTGGGCTTGGCCACATCGGCGTAGGGGTTGGGCATGACCGTGTTGCCCTCGAAATTGCTGCGCTCGACGGGTTTGCGCAGGCGCGCCTTTTCGCGAAGGCGGCTATCGGTCAGAGGCGGGCGCGGGCTCAGGTCGCGCAGCGGAGCGGTCTTACCCAGCAAACGGGCTTCGGTGACCTGCGCCCCCTTCTTGGTGGACGCCTGGGCCGATAGGTTAGATGGAACGCACAGCAGAAGCATTGCTGTCAGGACGAGCAACGAAGACAGGGAACGGATCATGCCTGTAGGGATTTTGGTTGGGAAAAAACCCAAAATAAGCCAAAAAAGGCACGTATCCTGCTTTGATCCTCTAATCCCCTGCGGGAAAGTGGGCAAGTGTAGTCATTTTTTCATTTTCGGACCTTGCCGGCGCCCGGCGCGCTAATACAACAGGTCGCGACGCAACAGCAGGCCGAGTTCCTGGTACGACAGGGTAAACTCGGTCGGGCCGAGCACGTAGGGCGCTACTTCGTAGGGATTGTAGCTCAGGCGGATCCCCTCGCGGGTGATCCCGAAGTTGGCCGGCAGGACGAAAGGGCCGTCCCAGAAAAAGCCTTCCTCCTGGAGGTTGGCATCGGGCGGCAGCTCGCGTTCCTTTTTGAAGGCGGCCTCGGCCATGGCCGAGAATTGATCCAGATCGGTCACCAGGTCGCTCAGGCTCAGGTGTTTACCGGTCGACAGCTCGAAGTTGTGCAGGATGGTAAAAGCATTCGGATGAGCGCCCCCGGTGAAGGAATAGGAATCGAATTCTACCGAAAGCACTTTTTCGTTGAGGGTAAGCACTTGTCCGCTGGCCTCGATCGACCAGCCCAGTTCGTAGTCGGGCACATCGGCGCGGAATTCCTCATAATCGTTGAGGAATTGCTGCGTAGCCGATTCCAGGGTCGGCGTCTGCTGGTCGGTCGGGTTGACGGAGGTGATGAGGCGGACCAAAGTCCACTGCACGGTGTCGTTCACCCGGGCGACCAGATCCGGCTGATCGCCGGTGAAGCGCGGGTATACGAAACGCACGAGCGCGCATCCGTCGCCTGCCTCGTCGCATTCGCCAACCTTCTTTTCCATTTTCTCGACGACGACCTCCCACTTGGAGACCGTCGGGGTTTCCTGACAGCCGGCGATCAGGTAGATGGCGGAAAGGGGCATAAAGAGCAGGGACGCATGCAGTCTCATGGCAATCGGTTGGGGGGGGTTAAGGGATGGAAACGCGGGCCCGCCGGGCGGCAAAGCCGATGACCTCTCCCGCGGCATTGCTGATCTCGATCACGACCGGATTTCCGTCGATGTAGAGGGGGCTTTGGCTACCGCTTTGACCGACTGCCGTAAAGCAGACCTGGTAGATCTTACTGCCGTCGGGCAGGCTGATGCTTTTCAGGGCCTGATCGAACCAGCTGAACGTCAGCCGGCCCTGGTCGGCGGCGTTGGTTCCGAAGTTGTTGGCGCTGAGGTCTTTTAGGTTCATGCCTTTGACCTCGTCGAAGCGCAGGACGGCCGGATCCCAGTGCAGCGTGTACTGCATCGACATGATCTGCTG
This sequence comes from Saprospiraceae bacterium, assembly GCA_020436865.1. Classification (GTDB taxonomy): domain Bacteria; phylum Bacteroidota; class Bacteroidia; order Chitinophagales; family Saprospiraceae; genus JAGQXA01. The sequence continues at coordinate 3,799 of JAGQXA010000629.1, forward strand.
GAATTGATGCACTTCGACCTCGACGCAGACTTGCTGGCCGTTTTGCACGGTTTGATCGCCGAGTACGATCCGCAGTTCCTGGTTGGGGTTTTGCGGAGGTTGATTGGCCGTAGTAACGCCGGTCTCGGCCCCCTGCTCGGAGGCCGGGGCGCTGTTCTGGCAGGCCAGCAGAAGGCCCGACAAACAAAGGAGGAAGAGGAAGCCTCTCATGGCAACAGGTAGTTTTGTTGCTGGCAAATGTAGCAAAAAGATTTGGTGAGAGGAATCCAGGAAAGGATAGAGGAGGGGCCGGTCGACAAAAAATGCCGAACCTCCTGAAAGGAAGTTACGGCATTTTGCGTTTCTTTTCCGTTCGGAAAAGGAGTAAAACTTGGTCCTTTTCAGATCAGTGCTGGTACTTCTTGCGGATCTCGCCGCTAGGATCGGCCCACTCGGCCAGTCCATAGGCGTGGCCCTTGCCGGGATAATCCGTCTTCGACAGCACTCCGCGCTTATTGGCCAGTTTTTGCAGGCTCCGGTTGATCTTGCCCTGGATCTGCTTTTCGTCGAGACCGAGGTTCTCGTTTGCCACTTTCTTTTTGCCCAGTTCGAGCAGATCGGCGCTGATCATGACCTTCTGACGGCTGGCCAACCCATCGAGGATCATGGTGTCCCAGTCGGACAGGCGGTAGCCTCCGGTGCTGTCGGATTTAGTAGTTGTTTTGCTCGAGGATTTGGTAGCCGGCTTGGCCTTGGGCTTAGGCTTGGCAGTGGCCTTAGCTTTCGTCTTGGTCGAGGCCGTAGCCGTAGCCGTAGCTTTGCGCGGCCGGCCGACGCGCTTCTTCTTCGCGGGGCTGGTTTCCGCTTGGACCTCTGCCGATTTACTTTCGGCTACCTGTCCGTTTTGAGCGGTTTCTGTTTTTTTCTTCTTTGCCGGGCGGCCCCTGCGTCCTTTCGGCTTGGTGGTCGCGGCCTTGGTAGAGGTGGCGGCGGCGGGTCGGGCGACCGGTACCGAAACAGTTTCGATTGCCTTCAATTCGGCAATGGCCTGTTTCTTTTGGTCGATCAGGAACCGCAACTTGCGAATTTCAGATTCGTATTGGATCATCAATTCGGCAACCTCCTGGTCTGTTAATTTTACTCCTTGCATTCTACTTAATTTATTGATTGTCAAAGTCCAATTTCGCGTTGGACCAAGTTTTTCTCGCTAAAAAAGGGCAAAAGGTGAAACGATTCAATGGCAAAATTGCCTGACAGAATTCAAATCTTCAATAGGAAGGTTCTTTTTGGCAAAAAGCAAAGCGACGACAAAAAATGGCCCCGCCTTGTGCCTGAAAAGGACGCATCAACTGCTGATTATCAGGTAATTATTGATCTACCTACCTTTGCAGGCAAGGCTTGCCGCAAAGGTAGGACTATTGACACAAAAAGCAAAATAGAATGCAAAATATCTTTTTTTAAATTCTATTATTGGAATAACTTTTTGATTGTCAATACTTTGAATAAGGGTGTTGCTGTTTGATTTTCAGCGGTAAATTCCCCAACGGAGGTCTTTCGAGGAGTCTTTGTTTCTTTTTTGGCGCGATCAGAGGGTTGCCTTCGGCTGCAACAGGTACTGTAAGGCGATCTGATTGAAGCGTTCGAACTGCTCGATGTTGCATACGTGTCCGCA
>JAGQXA010000630.1 GCA_020436865.1 Saprospiraceae bacterium
CCGATCAGGCTGCCGTCCTCCAAAACCTTGCCTTCGAAGAGAAAGGCATGCGCGCCGTCGAAGGCCGACAGGTAGAGTTTGTCGGCCTGGACCGTGCCCTCCAGAAAGCGGTAGTCGCCGGTTTCGGTGAGGAAGGTACCGGTCAAGTGGTTGCCATCTTGTTCGAACTCGCCGATCCCTTTGAAGGGCGATTTCGATTCGAGGTCGAATGTAGCTTCCCACCGGCCGGAGAGGTCTGCAACCGGCGCCTTGCGAAGATTGGTGAAGCGGTAATCGCGTCCGTACCAGGCCACGAAGGGCACTCGGTAGTTGTCGCGGGTCGTGACGACCCACTGGCCTTCGATGACGTCTTCTTCGAACAGGGCAATGATGTACGACTCGTAGAGCGGGAAATCGATCCGGATAGAATCCTTGGCCGTAGCCCGGTTGACCCCAGTTTGTATCTGATCGACGCGGATCCGCTCCGTGCCGTTGATGATCTCGATGTGAAACGAAGTGTCGGTATCGTAGACGACATCGAACAGGAAGGGCAACTGGCCTTCCGTGACTTCCTCGAACCGGGCTCTGCCTTCCGACTCCACCACATCGGCGGTTACCGGAACCGGATCGAGCTTCAGTACGCCCTGCCAACGGCCGGGAGCCAGGCTGGGGTAGGGGTTTTCGATCGTGATGCACGAAGGCAGAGAGCAGGCGCAAAGAACGATGAAACTGCTGTAAAGAAACTTAGTCATGAATAATGTCGCGTTTGGAACCGGGGTCCAATAAGAGTATTTTCTAAAAATAGTTTTTGTTCAACGGGATCGCAAGTTGATACCCTATTCGGAACGTTCGCCGACAAAATAATCGTCTTTGTCCTTGAATAAGACGTTAAAAGTGGTCAGACTTCCATAAATGCGGGTGATGTATTGCTGCAGGTTGACCTTGTCGTCGGGCTGGAGGTACTCGCTGCTGTTGATCCGCTGCTCGAGCACGCGCAGACGGTCGCGGATCATGATGACCTTATGGAAAAAGGTGGAGATGGGAATTTCCTTGGGTTTGAGCTCCTCGCTGCCCGGCTTGAGGATGAGCATCCCCCCTTTCCAGCGGTCGCCCAATTCGACGGTCTGGGTGATGTCCGACCAGGACTGCAGAATGCGAATAAGCGCCTTTTCGGCCGCCGAGAAGGAGATCGCTTCCGGAGCGGGTATAGCTTCAATGATCTCCCATTTATCGTAATCTTTACTCACTCGCTTGATCCCATAAAGGATGAAGCACACTTCGTAGTCCTGTCCGGACAGACGGATCACCACTCCTTTGCCGAAGGCCGGGTGTTCGACGCGTGAACCGATGCCTAGAATTTCCATGGCGGTAGAATTATTTTTGTTGGTCTGGTGGATAATAGTCGTCCCATTCCTTCACCTGCGGCTCTCCCAATTTTCCGATCGACTTGGCCACCAGCATCGAAACGCTCGCGTCGCCCGTGACATTGGCCACCGTGCGGCACATATCGAGCGGTCGATCGACCGCAAAGATCAGGGCCAGCCCCGCCTCCGGGATGCCGGCCTGCCCAAGTACGATCACCAGCATGACCATGCCGGCGCCGGGCACGGCTGCCGATCCGATAGAGGCCAGCGTCGCCGTCACGATGATCCCCAACTGGGCCCCGAGCGAAAGCTCGATGCCGAACGCCTGGGCAATGAAAACGGCGGCGACCGCCTGATATAAGCTGGTGCCGTCCATATTGATCGTGGCGCCGATCGGCAGCACAAAACTGGCCACTTCGCTTTCGACCCCCAGATGCTCCTCCACGCGCTCCAGGGTCACCGGCAGGGTGGCCGCGCTCGAACTGGTCGAGAAGGCGAGCAGCTGAGCCGGCGAGATCCCCTTAAAAAAGAAGGGATAGCTGCGCCCGGTAGCGAGGCGCACCAGCACCGGATAGAAACCGAAGATCAGCAGGCCCAGTCCGATCAACACACAGGCGCCGTAGCCCAACAGGGCCAGAAAGAGGTCGGCGCTCGGCGATTCGACCACCAGGGCCGCCAACAGGGCAAACACGCCGTAGGGGGCGCTAAGCATGATCAGATCGATCAACTTCAGAATGACCTCGTTAAGCCCGTCGAAAAAATCCTTGACCGGCTTGGCCTTTTCAGCCGGAATGAGGATCAGGCCGATCCCGAAGAAGATGACCACGAAGATCACCTGCAGCATATTGCGGTTGTCGGTGGCCGCCAAGAACAGGTTTTCCGGCACCAGATCGACCAGAGCCGACAGAGGCCCTCGGTCCTTTTGCGCCGTAGCTGCTTCGATCTTGCTTTCCGCATCGCCGGCATAGGTCGACATCAGGTTCTCCCGGGTAGTTTCTTCGATCAGATACCCCGGCTCGACGAGGTTGACGATCACCAATCCGATCGTGATCGCGAACACGGTGGTCACGAGGTACAATCCGATGGTGCGGCCGCCCATGCGCGAGAGCTTGGAAATGTCCTGCAGGTCGCTGACTCCTTTGACCAGAGAGGCAACGATCAACGGGATGGCGATGAGTTTCAGCGAATTGATAAAGATGGTGCCGAGAGGCTTGATCCAGTCGAGTACGAATTGATTCCATCCCAGCCGGGCTGCCAGCAGTCCGAACAGGATCCCGGCGAGCATGCCGATCAGGATCTGCCAGTGAAGGGCGAGTTTTTTCATAGGTGCAAGATTGGGTGTCAGTTTGTTTGCTCTATCGTATAGCCGTTCAGAAAATCGCGGACACGCATCCGCTTGCGGCCTTGCAGTTGCAGCTCCAGCACCGAAACATAACCATCCTTGGTCGCAAAGCGAAGGTATTTTCGCTGATCGGTGTCGATGGCGCCGGGCGGGTGCACCGGCGGAGCGGGGTCGCAGCGGCTTTCGTAGATCTTGAGTTCCAGTCCGTCCAGCAGGGTCCAGGCGGCAGGGTGGGGGCTCAGGCCCCGAATGAAGTTGTGTACCCGCCGCGCAGACTGTTCGAAGTCGATCCGGCAGTCTTCGTGGAAGATCTTGGGCGCCTTGGTCGCCGCCTGATGGTCTTGTGGTAGCAGGGTGTAATTGCCCGTTTCGATGAGTTGCACCGTCTTGAGAACGGCCCGTGCGCCCAGCTTCTTCATCCGATCGTACAGTTCGCCGAAGGTCTCGTTCTCTTCGATCTCCAGGCGGTCCTGCAGCAGGACGTCGCCGGTGTCGATCTCGTGTTTGATGAAAAAGGTGGTCACTCCGGTCTCCCGTTCTCCCTCGATGATCGCCCAATTGATCGGCGCCGCGCCGCGGTACTTAGGCAGCAGGGAACCGTGCAAATTGAAGGTGCCGATCGTGGGCAGGCTCCAGACGACCTCCGGCAGCATCCGAAAGGCCACCACCACCTGCAGATCGGGTTTGAGCGCGGCCAGTTCGGCCACGAACTCGGGCGCCTTCAGGTTCTTCGGCTGCAACACGGGCAGCCCGGCTTCTTTCGCGTAGGTCTTTACTGCCGATTCGAGGAGCTTCTTATTGCCGCGGCCGCCCCATTTATCGGTCGCCGTTACGACGCCCACGATCTGATAGCCGTTTTCCTGCAAGATCTGCAGCGAAGGTACTGCGAAGTCGGGCGAACCCATAAAAACGATGCGCATAGGCCGGTTTGGTTGTGGGTGGATCTGAGCGCCCGTCAAGATAATGAGAGTTTCATAGAATTCGGCATTCCCGGTACAAAATCGGGACAGCTTGCATCGAGCTTGTTTGGGCGCCCGGCGTTGACTATCTTGCAATCCTCACAAAGACGAAGTATGTCGATCAAGGAATTCTCCTGGGAAAATCCGGCCGGTCGCTCTATCTATGGCGTTCACTGGTTGCATCCGGCGCCGAAGGCCGCCATCCTGCTGGTCCATGGTTTGGGCGAGCACTGTTGCCGTTACGAGCATGTCGCTCAGTTCTTTCACGAGCGAGCGGTAGCTCTCACCGGTTTCGACCTGCCGGGCTTTGGTCAAACGGCCGGACGCCGCGGCTACGCCCAGGGGCTCGACGAAATGCTGGATACGATCGCCCAGGCTCAGGAGCGGTTGGAGGCGCAATACCCGGGTATTCCCGTATTCCTGTACGGCCATAGCATGGGTGGCAACCTCGTGCTGAATTACCTGCTACGCCGGCAGCCCGAGCTGATGGGCCTGATCGCCTCCGGCCCCTGGATCCGGCTTCCGAAACCGCCGCCTGGATGGCTATTGGCCGTCGCCGGCCTGATCAAGCGGGTGTTCCCGTATTTCGACCAGGACAATGGGCTCCAGGCCGCGTACTTGTCGCGGGATGAGGCGGTCGTGACGGCTTATCAGCGCGATCCGTTGGTGCACCGCCGCATCAGCGCCCAACTTGCTCTCGAAATGGTGGAAGCGGCGGCCTGGCTGGATCGGTTTGCCGGAGAAATGCCCGTGCCGACCTTGTTGTTGCACGGTGCGGAAGACCGGATCACCTCGCCTGCCGGTACGCGCGATTTCGCCGCCAGGGTGTCGGGTTCTGTGGAACTCGAGTTGTTCCCGAAATTATTCCATGAGATCCACAATGAGCCGGAAAAAGAGCAGGTTTTGCAACGCATGGCCGATTGGTTGGAACGGCAACTCACTGCCGGAGAACCGCCGGCAGAGCCGAAAGACGCCCCGCGAAATGCCCGTGCCTTCATCCTGGGTCTGCCCGACCGGATCGATCCCGGCAGGATTGCCGGAGTGCAGACGGTTTTTCATTTCGACCTGGACGGGCCCGGCGGCGGTCAGTTCACTTTGCAGGTGGATGACGGCAAGGCCGAAGTGCTGGAGGGCCTGCAGGGAACTCCCCGTTGTACGGTCAGTGGCAAGGATGAGGATGTCATGGCCCTCGTCGACGGAAATGTCAATCCGCTGATGGCGATCCTCAGCGGAAAGATCAAGATCAGCGATCCGGGAGAACTGCTAAAATACGCCAAGGTGTTCGGGCTCATGTGAGTCCGGCGGTCCGCTCAAAACCGCTTCACCGATTCGATAATGTACAGCGGTCGCTGCTTGATCTCGTTGTAGATGTTCGACAGGTAGATCGACATGATGTAGAGATTCAGGCAGGTAATGGCAAAGAAAATGGAGATCAGCACGACGAGGAAGGTCCAGCCCGAAACCGTCTGATGATAGTTGCCCAACAGATCGACATTCGTCAGCTTTACCTTCACGGCATTGAACACCACCAGGCCCAGGAAAAACAGGGAGAAGAGAAAGATCCACAAAAGCAAGGTGCGCAGAAACGAAGTGTAGGAGGTGATCGCCAACAGCGAAGTGCGGAACTGATCGGAAAAGCGATCGCGATCGCGGTGCAGGGGCTCGTCGACCGGCAGGGCCTCGGTGCGGTAGCCGATCATGGCATAGATCGCTTTCATGTAGCGCAGATTTTCGCGAAGGCGCAGCATGGAATTGAGCGCCCTGCGCGAGATCAGGCGGGTATCGTGCGCCTTTTCGTCGACCTTCAGATCCGAATAGTGGCGCAGGATGTAGTAAAAGAGGCGATAGAAGAGTGCACCCGGTCCGCGCGTCTCCCGCCGGGGTGCGCGCAGGTAGACGATGTCGAAGCCTTCCTGCGACTTGTCGTACAAAGCGGTCACCAGGGCAGGTTGCTCCAGGAACAGGAACTCGAAGATCGCCGAATAATCGCCATTGGCCCGCTCCAATCCCGCCATGATGGCGTGATTCTTGTTCACGGTAGAGGACAGGTTGATGAGAAAAACGGACTGCCGCATTTCCTCGGGCAGGGGGGCGACGGCCTGCTCGATCTCTCCCTGCAAAGGCAGATTGTTGACCAGGATCACTTCATAATCGGCAAAAGAAGCCGATAATTCCCGGCACAGCCCGGTCAGATAGGCTGGAAGCAAGGGCAACTGCTCGGGCTTCCCGACTACGCCGATCACACTGATGAAACAATTGCGGGTATGTGCCATGATCAAACCATTTTGCGGTAGCGAACATAAAAAATTTAGAAATCAATTCCTATTTTCGGAAATTGGGAGTTTTTTAAACCAGCCCCGGCCGCCGAGCGTGATCCGCCGGGGAAGACCTATGCCTAAGAACTTTCCTTTCTACAAGCAACACGATGCCATGGACTGTGGCGCCGCTTGCCTGCGCATGGTCGCCAGGCATCACGGGCGTTATTATTCCCTGGAATTCCTGCGCAACCTGACGCATCAACGAAAGGAAGGCGTTTCCCTGCTGGAGATCAGCGATGCCGCCGAACACATCGGCCTGCGCACTCTGGCTGCCAAGATCTCCTTCGAACGGCTGCTCAACGACGTGCCCTTGCCCTGTATCGCACATTGGCGGCAAGATCACTACGTAGTGGTCTATGCGGTGTCGGCCAAGTTCGTGTGGGTGGCCGATCCGGCTATCGGTAACATGAAACTGACGAAGGAAGAGTTTCTCGAAGGCTGGGAAAGCGTGCACGAAGACGGCGAGAACCGCGGCGTGGTGATGGTCCTGGAAACGACCCCCGATTTCTACCAGAAAGACGGCGTCAGCACCGACAAGGGCGGGTTCCGGTACGTGTACCAGTATCTGACGCGCCACCGCAACCTGGTCGCCCAATTAGTGCTCGGGCTCGCCGTCACCGTGATCCTGCAATTGCTTTTCCCCTTTCTCATACAGGCCATGGTCGACGAGGGGGTCAACAGCCAGGATTTCGACTTCGTGCTGCTCATTCTGCTGGCCTGGTCGGTGCTCTTCCTCAGCCAGATGCTGGTCGAGCACCTGCGAAGCTGGATCCTGTTGCACCTGGGCGTACGGGCCAACATCAACCTCATTTCCGACTTTTTGATCAAGATCGTCCGGCTGCCGATCCGCTTTTTCGATCAGAAAATGACGACCGATCTGCTGAAGCGCATCTACGATAACGAGCGGGTGGAGCGACTGTTGACCACCTCCAGCCTCGTTACGGTCTTTTCCTCGATCAGCATCCTGCTGATGGGATTGGTGTTGCTGTATTTCGACCTGACGATCTTCCTCATCTTCCTGGCAGGTACCATGCTGCACCTGATGTGGGTCCTGCGTTTCATGGAGGTGCGTAAAGAACTAGATTACAAGCGCTTCGATCAGGCGGCCGAAAACCAGGGA
>JAGQXA010000631.1 GCA_020436865.1 Saprospiraceae bacterium
GATGTAGGCGGCGCCTAGTTGTTCGTATTGGTGAATGTGGACCAGTTCGTGCATCAGCACGTCGGGTCGCAGAGGCTTCCAACTATTCACGGTGTAAAAACTGACGTAGGCAAAGTGATGCCGGCGCGGACCGAAATAAGCCGCCTCGTCCAGCCGGATCAGCCGGTAGGGCAAGCGGTCGCCGAAGATCGTGCGAGCCAGGTCGATCTCCTCCTTACTCAAAGGCCGTCCCTTCCATTTCACCAGCCCGGCCAGGTTGTCGTACAACAGGAAAATTCCCAGAAAGTCGGCAAACAACATCCAGATCTCGACCCACCAGTAGACGTGGAAAAAGCGGGGCGCCGAAGCCCCTCCGGGCCGCCGCCCGATCAGCAGGTCGGACAACATCCGCAGCCGCCGCGGCTGCAACTGTAGCCATCGGCCGGTCCGTCCCAAGATCAATGCTATTTTGGAAGTTTGCCGCATATCTCACCTCTCAAATCTCAAATCTCACCTCTCCTTCCTCACTTAAACCGGATCGCCTTCACCGGACTGATCCGGCTGACGAGGTACGAGGGCAGCACCAGGAAGATCAGCGTCACGGTCATCGTCAGCAGATTCAGGCCGAGGATGGTCCAGAAGTGCAGTTCGATCGGCGCCACCGACAGATAGTAATCGGCTTCCGACAGCTGGATGATGCCGAATTTTTCCTGAAGAAAACACAGTCCGAGTCCGATCAGATTTCCCCAGAACAGGCCGACCAGAATGATCCAGGAGGCATAGTAGAGGAAGATCTTGCGGATACCCCAGTTGGAGTAGCCCAGCGCTTTCAGGATGCCGATCATGCTGGCCCGTTCGAGGATGAGGATCATCAGGGCCGTGATCATGTTGATAATGCTCACCACCAGCATCAGCGCCAGGATGACCACTTCGTTGATGTCTTGCAGGTCGAGCCACTCGAAGATGTTGGGAAACTTCTCGCGGATGCTCTCGGCGAACAGATCGGTCGTGGCCGGCAATTCTTCCAGATAAACGTACTCGGTATAGGCATCCAGATCGTCGATGTTGTCGATAAACACTTCGAAGCCGGCCACTTCGCTTTCCGTCCAGTCGAGCAATTGCTGGATCTTACGGATGTCGACGATGGCGAATTTCCGGTCGTATTCCTCCAGGCCCGTCTTGTAGATGCCTGCGATCTTGAAAGCGCGGCGCAATTGCTGGTTGTCTTTGACGAAGTACACGATGAAGCGGTCGCCTACCGCCAGGTCGAGCCGGTCGGCCGTTTGCCGGGAAATGAGCACCTCGTTGGAGGCAGCCGTATCGGGCAGGGTCAGCGCCTCTCCCTCCACGAGGTAGCGCTGCAGATAGTCCCAGTTGAAGTCCTTGCCCACCCCCTTGAGGATGATCCCTTCGATCTCGTCCTTCGTTTCGATGATGCCCGGCTTCAGGGCGAATACCTGAATATGGCTGATGCCCCCCTGGCTCTGTACTTCGCGCCACTGTCCGGGCACTTCGATGCCGAGAATTCGCAACGGGGCCAGGTATTCGATATGTTCGACGGTATCGAGCGAAGGGTAGAACGGCTGGTCGGTATCGACCGGATAAATGTCGAGCAGCGAGCGGTTGATGTTCGTCTGCGTAATGTGGATGTGCCCCCAAAACCCAAAGATCTTCTCGCTGATCTCGTTCTTGAAGCCCGCGATCAGGGCCGTCGCGATGATCATGATCGACACGCTCAGCGCAATGGCCGCGATGGCGATCCGAATGATCAGCCGGGAGAACGACCGCTGCCCGGAGGCAGCCACCTTGCTGGCAATGAAGTAATCCAAGTTCACGCGATGAGATATGGGATTTGCGATGTGGGATGGCTATTGCGATAAACCATCCAAGATCCAACAACCAAGATCCAAGATCCGGGATCACGCTCAAAGGTAACAAAATCCCCCAGCCAATATCCAACATCTAAACGCCAGAATCCCTAACTTTGGCCCCGCATTTAACAGAAACTGGCAATCGATGAATTTCTTCGAAGAATTGGCGTGGCGCGGCATGCTGCAGGATCACAC
>JAGQXA010000632.1 GCA_020436865.1 Saprospiraceae bacterium
GAACTCGACACGATCATCTGGACGCCTTTGCCGGATCCCGCCTGCCCCGAATGTTTGCAGCAACTCGTCGGGCCATTGTACCAATCGACCTACTATGTCGAAGTGGTCGACCTGAACGGATGCAAGAACTCCGATCGGATCACCGTTTTCGTAGAAAAGTCGCAGCCCCTGTACGTACCGAATATCTTTTCACCGAACGGCGACGGCGAGAACGACCGCTTCTTTTTTCAGGCCGGCCCGGAGGTCGTTCGCATCGACGAATTGGCCATCTTTGACCGATGGGGCAATAAGGTTTTCGTGGGCAAAGACCTCGCACCGAACGATCCCGGCTTGGGTTGGGACGGCACTTTTCAACAAAAACCGATTGATCCTCAGGTTTTTGTGTGGTTGGCTACCGTGTCCTTCGTCGACGGCACCCGGGAGGTGTACAAAGGCGACCTGGTCTTGGTGCGATGAGCGGGAACGGGGAGCGAGGCCGGAAATTATTGCTTGCAGGGCAATTTAACAGTCCAGAACCTGAAAATAATCGCCAACATATTATCTTTACGACGTTTTTCCCGAAATAATATTCTACACCTAAGATTCTGCCGGTAAACAATTGCCCGGCCCTTTTATTCACAAAAATAATTCGTGGGTTGGGCAGCATTCCTTTGTGGTGACCGATCTACCATATGAGTAGCGAAAAAGCACCCTTGCCGGAAGAATATTGTTAGACGTTCCGACGAGGCGATCACGAAAAATTTCCATTGATTTTCAATTTTTAATTGCGATAAGATCCGAAATCTTCCTGCTATGACGAGACTTGTACGTTTCCTACCGATCCTCGCTGTGATGTTGTTCCTGGCAGTTAATCAGGGGTACTCTCAGTGCAACGAGCCCTCTCCGCCGGGTACGGGGCCTCAGGGTTGTCAGAATGCTCCGCTTTTCTGCTCCGAGGCCGAGTTCGACGGCTTCTGCTCCAGTACGGAAAATACCGGGGTGGGTATTTGCCCCGGACCGTTCTGCGGATCCTGTGAGAACTACCACTGGATGTCGTTCATTGCGAACAGCACGACTATTCAACTCGAGATCATTCCCAGCAACTGCCAGGGAGCAGGGATGGGATCCGGGGTTCAGGCCCAGATGTATCAGACCTCCAACTGTACGAACTTTACGGCGGTTTCGAACTGCGAATCCCCCGGCGTGCAGCAGATCATCACCGTAACGGCCAATAACCTCGTCGTTGGGCAGGTCTACTACCTGATGATCGACGGTTGGGCAGGCGATAACTGTGATTACGAGATCAATGTACTGCAGGGTATCGGAGCAGTGCCTCCGCCGGTGATCCCGGGCGGTATTACCGGTCCGACGCAGGTTTGTCCGGGCGCGGAAGTGACCTACTCCGTTCCGGCAGCTTTCGGCGCTACCCAATATACCTGGACGATCACGCCCGGCATCGGGGCCGTGACCTCCAATCAAGGCACCAACCAGGTAGGCGTTACCTGGACTGGCCCGGGCGCAGCCCAGCTGTGCGTTACGCCCTCGAACGCGTGCGAAACCGGTCCGCCGGTCTGTACGACCATCGTCAGCACGCCGATCCCGCCTTCCTTTGAATTTGTCACTTTTTGCCTGGGTGATATCATCACCTGCCAAGGCCAGCAGATCCAGTTGCCGGGCCAATACCAGGTCGTCTACGATTCGTGGCTGGGCTGCGACAGTATCGTGACCTGTATCGCGACGGCCATCCCGCCCGTCGTGACTCCGCCGCAGCAGCAGACGGTCTGTGCACCCGATTGCGTGACCTTTGCCGGCAGCACGTACTGCGAAACGGGCGGCTATACCGCCACCCTGCAGAGCTGGCAAGGCTGTGACAGTATCGTCACCCTGATCCTCGCTTCCCTGGAAGCAGACGCGGTCATCGCTCCGCCGCCGGTACTTGGCTGCGGCGCGTCATCCGTCGTACTGGATGGATCGCAATCGACC
>JAGQXA010000633.1 GCA_020436865.1 Saprospiraceae bacterium
AGATCGGCATCCGCCGGACATTCCGGAAAAAGCTCGGTGGCGCGCGTCATCGAATGGCCTATGAGTTCGGTACTTTCTTCCGCTACAACTGGATGGATCTGGGCAGCGCGAGGATCCAACAACCCGGTTCCGAGCTGCTCCTGCAGCCCCGGGGGAATATTGTCGGTGGGTACTACAAAATTCTCTTACCTGCCGGTCGCCGGAAAGTGCGGATCGAGCCTCCTGAACAGCCTTTACCGCCGGTGATCTATCACCCCAGAGCAGGGGCATAGGCATTAATTGCCGGGCATTTTCGTTACCCCTCCAACTCCAACTCCTTGTAGAGTGGTTGCCTGTACAACTGCTTGCCTGTAGCCCCCCGGCCTCGCCGGTCGGTGGTAACGATGTCGCTTTCTACGAAAATCCGGGGTCGATGGATCGGAAGGGCTTTGAATTCTCCCTTAAATTTTGTAAATTAAGCGAGTTCTGTCATCCTGCCTTCAGAGCATCCTCCTGCTGGTTTTTCGTATTTCCCACCCGTTTTGCAGCAATAGCATTTGGCTCACTCATCTGAGCGATCATGCCTTATTTCCATTTATAAAACCAGAAGCCATGAAAAGTACTACGACAATGAACCGAATGGCAGCGACCCTGGTTGCTGCGCTGCTCTTTCTTTCTCCATTCCTTTGGGGACAAGCACTGGGCGATTTTGACATCTACCGGGTAAATGTGCAGAATGGGGAAGTGCAACGGGTTTCTTATCTGCCGGGAGTCGGCAACTTCAACCCTTCCTTTTCCAACAATGGACATACGATCGTACACGAGGTAGTATTTGCGAGTGGATTTCAATTGCTGGCACTGACGGACGTAGAGACCGGCGAGAGTTTTGTACTCGAAGGTGGGATCGGCGGCAACGACGCCTCCTGGTCGCCTAATGGCAACTACATTGCCTTTGACCGCGCGCCGTTTGGAGACCTTACTATCTACTACGTGCCCGTCGGCGGCGGCATTCCCACTCCGGTAAGAGCCTGGGCGGTCGATCCCGAGTGGTCTCCCAACAGCCAGCGGCTGGTCTTCACGGATGTTCTTGACGGAGCTGCAGCTCTGAAAACAGTGAAGGTGGGAACCGAGGAAGAGACCCTGGTGGCTCCTTTCGGCCTGAACGGAAGTTGGTCGCCCAATGGCAATTATATTGCCTACACCGACGGCAACAGCCTCTGGAAAGTGGCGGTGAACAATGCCGGCGAGCCGCAGGGCGCCCCGACACAACTGACCGACGACGGCCCCTTCGTCTACAATCAACAACCCAGCTGGTCGAACGACAGCAAGACGATCGTGTTCCACTCGAACCGGGGCGGAGCCGACTTCGACCTGTGGACCGTTCCGGCCGATGGCGGAATGCCGAGTCTGTTGACCGGCCTATTTGACTCCGGTGATTACGATCCCTGCTTTTCCAAGAACGGTAAGTGGGTAGCCTACGCTGGGGCAGGTATTCCGCCTATGGCGATGGCCGCACCAATGGAAGAGGACGAACTTTCCGGCGATCCGGTCACGATCCTGCAATTGGGGCAAAACTACCCCAATCCGTTCCGCGAGACGACGGTGATCAGTTTCGTCCTGCCGGAACCCGGAGCGATCAAGCTGCAGGTGTTTGACGCCCAAGGAGCATTGATCAGCACCCTGGCCGCCGGTCAGTTCGACGCCGGAAAGCATCAGGTGGTTTGGGATGGTCAAGGGGAAAATGCAGAACAACTGCCTCCCGGTATCTACACCTACACCCTTTCTACCGATCAACAGGTTCTGTCCGGACGGATGATCCGCGTCAACCGGTAAGCTGATCCTTCGACACGCCCCGCCACCCTGTCACAGGGTGGCGGGGCGTGTCGAAACAGAAGTGCTTTATGGGCCCTGCCACATTACCACAGGCAGAGGGCGATCATTCGCCCGGATAATTCTTATCCCTCTAATTCCAACTCCTTATAGAACGGCTGCTTGTACAACCGCTTACCCGTAGCCCGGTAGATCGCGTTGGCCACGGCCCCTCCGGCCGGCGGCAGCGGAGGTTCGCCCAGTCCGGTGGGGGCGATGTCGCTTTCCACGAAATGGA
>JAGQXA010000634.1 GCA_020436865.1 Saprospiraceae bacterium
CTGATCGGCGAAGTGCCGAACGCCAAGAAGGGCGAAAAGGTCGGCGGCGCCTTCTTCATCGAAATGCCGAAAGACCAACTCAAGGGAGGAAAGAACAAGATCGTCGTAGAGATCTACTCCGAAGGCAAACGGATCGATCGCACGACGACCAATTTCTTCGGACCGCCGAAGTAACCACTCACAAAAACGATCGTGCCATGAAATTTACCTGGGGAACCGGCATCGCTCTTTTCTACGTCCTTTTTGTCGCCGCACTGGTCTTTGCACTGGTTCAGTCGCGCAAGGTCGACCACAGCCTGGTCATGGAAGATTACTACCAGGCCGACATTGAATATCAATCGCATTACGACAAGCTGGCCAACGCCAAAGCCTTGCCCATCAACCTGGTCATTTCCCAGGAACTGGAAAAACAGGTGGTGAACTTCCAGTTCCCGTCCGATCTGGGCGCCATCGAGGGCAACATCCTCTTCTACCGCCCATCGGATAAGGACCTCGATTTTCAGGTCGCCATCCGCACCGACCAGGCCAACCGGCTGGAAGTGCCCACCAACGGCCTGACGCCCGGACTCTGGAAGGTTAAGGTCGACTGGAAAGCGCAAGGAAGGAGTTTCTACACCGAAGAGGTGATCACGTTGTGAGACATGAGATATGGGAATATCTATCTCATATCTCACAATCCAAGAAAAAATGTATCTCTGGACCGCTTTCACCATCGGCATTTTAGGCAGTTTGCACTGCGTCGGCATGTGCGGCCCCATCGCCATGGCCCTCCCCTATCAGGGCGCCTCGCGCTGGAGCACGGCCCGCAATGCCCTGGTGTACAATTTCGGGCGGATCGCCACATACATGGTCCTCGGTAGCATCTTCGGCTTGTTGGGAAAAGGCGTCTTCCTGGCCGGCTACCAATCGGCCCTGTCGATCGGATTGGGCGTATTGCTCCTGGTAGTCGCCCTCTTTTCGATCAATGTCGAACAGCGCCTGCTCCGCTTGCCGCTGCTGCGACGGGGCATCCAACAACTGCAGGCCAGCTTGGGTAAATTGTTGCGGGTGCAGTCAAATCCCTCCTTTTTCAGCATCGGACTGCTCAACGGACTGCTGCCTTGCGGGCTGGTCTACATGGCCATTGTGGGGGCCGTATCGACCGGCGATGTGTTGCGCGGATTGGCCTACATGGGTTTGTTCGGATTGGGTACCCTCCCGCTCATGCTGGCCGCCTCTCTGGCCGGCAACTGGGTTAGCCTGTCGTTGCGCAACCGGCTGCGCTCGCTGATCCCCGTGTTCCTCTTCGCCATCGCCCTGCTCTTTATTTATCGCGGACTGCAGTTCGATCTGCCGCGCGGCATCCTCTTCTGGGAAGACGCGCAACAGGTACCGATGTGCCATTGAGCGAGTAGAAAGAGGAAAGTAAAAAGAGGAAAGAAGCCATCCGCCCGACCAAGGACCCTTGGATCCAAATTGACAAAAATCAGCCGTTGCTTTGATGAATATCATTTCCAGGCGAGGCGACAAGGACGACCTTTGAGGTGTAATCAAACCACTTGTCATGTCGACCCGTTCGCAAGATATCGCCGCTATGAAAAAGAAAGTCATCCCGCCCTTCGAGGTAACTCAGGCGATGGTGGCACTGGAACTCTCCAAAACCGATGAGCCGGTCCTGGCATATTTCGACTTCTTTGCCAGGCAAATTCCGGTGCCCGCCGCCTACTTCCTGCACGTACTGCCGAAGTTCGATCTGTTCGATACCGTCCTGGATCAGGACAGCCAAATGGCCGTAGGCGACTACGAACTCAATCAGGAGGTGATCGAACGGATGGAAAATAAGATCAAGGAACGCCTGTCCAAAAAGAACTCGATCTATGTGGAGTTCGACGTCAAAGAGGGCGATCCGTTGGAAGAACTATTGAAAGACGCCGAAGATGTAGGGGCCGACCTGCTGGTCATCGGGCAAAAGACCGAAACCGACTACCACGGCATCATGGCCAGGAACCTGGTTCGCCGTACCCCGGGCAACGCCCTGGTCGTACCCGATCAGGCGCAACCGACCCTACGACGCATGTTGATCCCGATCGACTTCTCCGACAACTCTGTACGGGCTTTGCAGACGGCCGTAGCCATCAACAAACGCCTCGAGGAACCGGCCGAGTTGATCTGTCTCAATGTGTACGAACTTCCGAACCTGAGCGTGTACAAAGCCTCCAAAACACCCGAGCAATTCAAGAAAATGATGGAGGCCGATCGAGAGAATGCCTTCCGCGCATTCA
This sequence comes from Saprospiraceae bacterium, assembly GCA_020436865.1. Classification (GTDB taxonomy): domain Bacteria; phylum Bacteroidota; class Bacteroidia; order Chitinophagales; family Saprospiraceae; genus JAGQXA01. Next base: position 2,262 of record JAGQXA010000634.1, read on the forward strand.
TCGACACCTACGCGCCCGAGGTAAAGGATTCGGTCCGCACGGAGTTGGTTTCCAGAGACCTGCCGGGCATCGGCCGCTACATCTACGACTTCGCCGAGGAAGAAGAGGTCGACTTCATCGTCATGGGCGCCAAAGGGCACTCTAAGGTCGAACTCCTCTTCATCGGCAGCGTCACGGAAAAAGTGCTGGCCCTGAATGACAAAATGCCGGTGCTGATCGTGAAGTAGTGTTAGACGTGGGATATGAGACGTGAGACGTGAGATACCTCAAATCCCACATCTCATATCTCACATCCCCCATCAATGAAAGGTGCAGATTTTTCTGTTCGTATAGGTTAGTTTTCGCTAGCCCGCCACAAAGGATGGCGGGCTTTTTTTTAGGTCTCGGCCACTTCCTGCGGCTCTTCTTCCAACTGCTTGCCGAGGTATACCAGGAAGGTCCCCTCCTCTACCGGGATCTCGGAGAGATCGAGCGGGATCAGGTCGATGAACCCATCCGGGTATTTGATGAACAGGGGGATGTTCTTGTCGAGGCCGGCTAGCCGGTCGACGAGTTGTTGCAGATGTTCGTTCGAGTGGATGGGTATCTCGTAAATGGAGGGGAAGTCGCGCGCCACTTCGCTGAGATTGATAAAGTCGTCGGTGTAGGAAAAAATGCCCTGCACCGGCAAACTATTGCGGTCGCGCTTCATTTCCGTAGGGGTGATCAGACGGAACGTCCCTTTTTCGCCGAACAACTTCTGATACTTGCGCACCACATAGCTGTTGACGTCGGAACTGCTCGTCATGGCGATCAGGTAACCCACATCGACCAGTTCGATCTGATCCTCCAGCATATCGGCATATACGTTAGCCTGGAAAGCCTCGAACCCTTCTTCGGAGGCCTGTTGAATATTGCTCTGCGAACTATCGACCAGGACCACATGCCGGTCGTTTTCGACCAGATAGCCGGCAATTACCCGGGCGGCCTTGTGGGCGCCGATGATCAGGATGCCGTTGGAGGCATCCTGGATCACCCGGAAAAGTTTGGCCAGCGGCTTGGCCGTCGTGGCATTGAGCAACACCGTTCCCAACACGATCATAAAGACCAGCGGGGTAATGTACTCGGCCTCGGGCACCAGGCCGATCAGCCGGATGCCGAACAGCGAAGCGATCCCGGCCGCGACGATACCCCGCGGTCCGACCCAGGAGATGTAGAGCTTCTCCCGGGTGTTCAGGGTCGCATCGGCCGTGCTGATGAACACGCCCAGCGGGCGTAGCACGAAGATGACCAGCAGGAACAGATACAGGCACTTCCAGTCCAGAAGCAACATCAGTTCCTCGACCCGGATGTTGGCAGCCAGCAAGATGAACAGGATAGAGATCAGCAATACGCTCATACTCTCCTTGAAGGTGAGGATGTCGTCGAGGCTCGGCACATCGAGATTGCCCAGCACCGTGCCCATGACCACAACGGCCAATAACCCGCTTTCGTGGGCCAGGAAGTCGGAAAAGACGAATACCAGCAATACGAGGGCCAGTGTAAACACGTTGAGCAGAAAATGCGGGATCAGGTCCTTTTTGATCAGATAGGATAGCAAGAAAGCGGCCAGACTGCCCAGCGCCAAACCGATGAGCAGGATCTTGAAAAACTCCACCAGCGCATGTGAGGTGAACTCGAACCCGCCCTGCCCGGAAATGATGAACTCGTACATCAAGACCGCCGCCAGCGCCCCCAAGGGGTCGATGAGGATGCCCTCCCACTTCAGCACGGTCGATACGTTGCGGTTGAGCGGCACGTTCTGCAGAATGGGGGCGATGACCGTGGGGCCGGTCACGATGATCAGGGCCCCGAACAGGAAGGAGATCGACCAGTTGAGCCCCATAATGAAATGGGCGCCCAGCCCGGCGCCTACGAAGGTAACGAGCGAGCCTACCGTGATCAGGCGACCGATCGTAGGCCCCACTCCGCGCAATTCCTTTCGCCGCAAGGTCAGACCCCCTTCGAAGAGGATGATGCCGATGGCCAGCGATACGAAGTAGAACAGATACTGGCCGGGGAACAATCCGCGCTCAAGCGACTGATCGTAGATCGGAGTGATCAGCTTGGTGCCGTCGTCCGTCCAGAAGGTCGACAAGGGCCCAACCAGCAAACCGATCAGGATCAGTGGCAGGATCGCCGGCACCTTGGTACGCCAGGCCAACCATTGAGCAAAAATACCCAGAATGATGATCCCTGCTAGTTCGAGCATAGATGTTGCAATATCGACCTTCGATCAATAAGATGCTGGGAAAGAAATGGAACCGCGAACCGGTCATTTTCCCTCTAATGATAAGAAAGATTTTTCATTCGTACAATTCAACGCCGTTCCCTCCGGCAAATATCCCGAAACAAAAGGAGCCTCGGATCCGCCGCCGAGCAGGTCGCCAATAAGGGAGTTTCGAATTTCCCAAACCACTTCGCTGCCCGTATAAAGCAAATTCCGTACCTTTGCGGCTCGATTTTTGGCCCTATTTGGAAACATGAACTTCAAGGAAGAAATAAAGAGGCGTAGGACGTTCGGCATTATCAGCCATCCCGATGCAGGGAAAACAACCCTTACGGAAAAATTGTTGCTCTTCGGCGGCGCCATCCAGGTGGCCGGCGCGGTGAAATCCAATAAGATCAAGCGCACCGCCACCTCCGACTTCATGGAGATCGAAAAGCAACGGGGTATCTCCGTCGCTACCTCCGTCATGGGCTTCGAATATCGCGACCTCAAGATCAACATCCTCGACACCCCGGGTCACCAGGATTTTGCAGAAGACACCTACCGCACCCTCACAGCCGTGGATAGCGTGATCGTGGTCATCGACGTGGCCAAAGGCGTCGAGCCGCAAACCGAAAAGCTGGTCGAAGTTTGCCGCATGCGGCAAACCCCCATCATCGTGTTCATCAACAAGCTCGACCGGGAAGGGCGCGACGGCTTCGACCTGCTCGACGAGATCGAGGAAAAACTGAGCCTGACGGTTCGCCCTCTCAGCTGGCCGATCGGCATGGGGCAGCGGTTTAAGGGCGTGTACAATCTCTACGAACAGAAACTCATCCTCTTCCGGCCGCACGGCAAACAAGCGGAAGAAGACGTCATCGAGATCACCGACCTGAGCAGCGCCGAACTCGACAAACAGGTCGGTGAAGCCGCCGCCAATGAGCTGCGCGACGAAGTGAAGATCATCCGTGAAGTGTACCCGGCCTTCGACCGGCAAGCTTATCTGCAAGGACATCTTTCGCCCGTGTTCTTCGGCAGCGCCATCAACAACTTCGGGGTGAAGGAACTGCTCGACTGCTTCGTCGAGATCGCCCCGCACCCGCTACCGCGCTTTACCGAAGAACGCCAGGTAGACCCGGCAGAAGACCAGTTCGCCGGCTTCGTCTTCAAGATCCACGCCAACATGGATCCGAAACACCGCGACCGCATCGCCTTCCTCCGCATCTGCTCGGGAAAGTTCGCCCGCAACACCAACTACCTCCATGTGCGGCAAAACCGCAAGATGAAATTCTCCAATCCGACCTCCTTCATGGCCGCCAGGAAGGAGGTCATCGAGGAGGCCTTTCCCGGCGATGTAGTGGGCCTCTACGATAGCGGGAATTTCAAGATCGGCGACACCCTCACCGAAGGAGAAGTGCTCCATTTCAAGGGCATTCCGAGCTTTTCGCCGGAGCAGTTCCGCTACGTCAACAATGCCGACCCGCTGAAGCAAAAGCAGTTGGCAAAGGGCCTCGAACAACTGATGGATGAAGGGGTCGCCCAACTATTCACCCGGGAAGTCAACGGCCGCAAGATCATCGGCACGGTGGGCGCCCTGCAGTTCGACGTCATCCAATACCGCCTCGAACACGAATATGGCGCCTCGGTACAGTACGAACCGGTCAACCTCTACAAGGCCTGCTGGGTGCAATGCAAGAACGAAGCCGCGTTGAAGGAATTCCTCAAACGCCGCAACCGCGATATGGCCAAAGATATCGACGGCCACTGGGTCTTTCTCGCCGAAAGCGCCTGGGCGCTCAAAATGGCGCAGGAAAACCATCCGGAAGTGGAGTTTCACTTTACCTCCGAGTTCTAGAAGAAAGATAAAAGTAGAAAGATTAAAGACGACGCCCGAAGGATCCAAGGAACTTTGGACCCAGGGACCCAACGATCATACCATGGCACAACCAACCGACGCTTTCAAGAAACTCATCGCCCACTGCAAAGAGTACGGCTTCATTTACCAGTCGAGCGAGATCTACGACGGCCTGAGCGCCGTATACGATTACGGTCCCTACGGCTCGCTGCTCAAGAATAACATCAAGGAATACTGGTGGAAGTCGATGGTGCAAATGCACGAGAATATCGTGGGCATCGACGCGGCGATCTTCATGCATCCGAAGACCTGGAAAGCCTCGGGACACGTCGATGCCTTTAACGACCCCTTGATCGACAACAAGGACAGCAAGAAGCGCTACCGGGCCGACCAGCTGATCGAAGGTTACATGGAAAAGCTCGAGCAAAAGGCCGACAAGGAGATCGACAAGGCCCGCAAGCGCTTCGGCGATTCCTTCGATGAAAAAATGTACCGCGAAACCAACCCGCGCGTCAAAGGCTACCTCGACGAGCACGAGCGGGTGCGCCTGCGCCTGGCCGAGGTGATGACCAATAGCGACCTCGAAGGCATGAAGGCGCTGATCGAAGAACTGCAGATCGCCGATCCGGAAAGCGGCTCGCGCAACTGGACGGAAGTGCGGCAGTTCAACCTCATGTTCTCTACCCAACTCGGCAACATAGCCGGCGAAGAAGGCAAGCTGTACCTGCGCCCCGAAACGGCCCAGGGCATCTTCGTCAACTTCCTCAACGTGCAGAAAACGACGCGCCAGAAACTGCCCTTCGGAATCGCGCAGATCGGCAA
>JAGQXA010000635.1 GCA_020436865.1 Saprospiraceae bacterium
TCGCTCTGTTGCAGGGCGATCGGTCGATGCCAGGTATCGTAGCCCACATAGGTGATCTGCAGCAGGTAGTCGTCGGCCGGGGCCCGCCTGATCTCGAAACGGCCGTCGGATTCGGTGATCCCGAAGCTGACCAGCACAGAGTCTTTCTGCTGCAGGAGCACCACCGTGGCGCCCGGCAAGGGCGCGCCGGTGGAATCGACGACCGTGCCCGAGATCGTAAAGCGGTTCTGAGCCATGCCCGTCAGGCCCAGGAACAAAAAGAGAAAAACAGTCGGGGTGATCTTTTGGAAACGCATAGTGGGTGGTTTTGTCGTTTAGTTACCGATGCGGATCATCATGCGGCCGCCACCCTGCTCTTCCATCTCCTTCATCTTCTCGGCCTCGATCTGATCGAATTCTTCCTGGGTCACTTCCTTGCCCTTTTTCGGCTTTTCGAGCTGATCGGCACTCACCTCCGTCAAGGTCACCTTCGTGGCCTGGATCTTGCGCTGGCCGTCGTTGACGCTCACCTCGAGCACCATGCCGGGTAACTGCCCGTAAATGCCGGGGCCGGTCGAAACCGGGATCTGGGGCGTAAACCAGGCTTCCACCACGCGATCCTCTTCTTCGTGCACCGCCCGGAAACAAGGGTATTCCAGAAGGGTCTTCTGCTCGCCCGTCAGCTTCCAGCTAAAGGCATCGAGCTCGTCCTGGATGAGGAATTTCCGGCCGAAGAATTCGCGTTGTTCGGTCTTCCGACCCTCTGCCAGGTCTTTGTACATGCGGTTGTCCGGACGGGCGATGACCACTTTCATGGTCGTGTTCCCCTCGGAGGCCGTCCATTCCTGAGGCGCAGCCGCAGCGGCGTCCTGCTCCATTTCCTTATAGAGGGAAGCTTTTTCGGTGAAAAACAGCACGTACGGAGAGGATTGCGAAGAGGGAAGCATTTTGTGCAGGTCTTCCTGGCCTTCCGGCGCCTCGAATTGAAACTGAACGGTTTCGACATACTGCACTTCTCCCTGGTTTTGCGCAGTCAGCAGCAGGGGCAGCAGCAACAAACTAAAAACAGTGATCGACTTCATGGTCTTCTTTTTTGTTGGCAAAGGTACTGGCAGGCGGGCGGGCGGCAGGTTAATCAACCTTGATTTAAGGTTAATTAAGGTTAACTGGCCGGCACGGTGAGCGATAATGTCCTAATTTTGAGCCTGAAATGAAGCCGAAGATCCACAACCGACTCTCTCTTTTCCTGATCGCCGGCAGCCTCGGGCTGCTGCTGGTCTTCCTGTGGCTGTGGCTGCAAAAGGTCTATGAGGAGGAATATGCGGCCCTGAAAAAGGAGGCCGACTATCTTTTCATCAATTCGATCCGGGAGATCGAAGATCAATATTTCAACAAGTTCCTGGTCGAGCCGATATCGATCCAGGTCGTCGATTCGGCGCTGCAGCATACCGGCAATGTCAAGGTGATCAGGCAAGTCGACTCTACCCGCAATTTCTCGCTGATCGACAAGCGCACCAGCCATTGGCAGAGCGATTCTACCGTGCAGCTCACCTTTCGCTCGAACCTGATGCGCGAGGAGGAAAAAAAGGGATTCCAGGGTTCCCTGTCGCTTTTCGTCGCATTGGCGGCCGAAGGCGATTCTCTGTTGCCTGCGCCGGCCACGCCGGAAGTGCTGCCCCTGCTCCGCGAGAAGTTCGCCACCGATATGCAGGAGAGCGGGCTTCCAGGGCAATACGAGATCATACAGCTGCCTTTCGACAGCATCCATACGCATCGGATCCTGGTATCGAGCACCTATCAGGATGTCGCCAGCGGAAAGGAATACGCTGTGGAGTTCAGCGGCTACCGGCAGCACTTGCTGCGCAAAATGACCCCTCATCTGCTCTTCGCCCTGCTACTGTTCGGCTGTGTATCGCTGGCCTTTTACCTCATTTACCAGAGTCTGCAAAAACAACGCCGTCTGACCATGCTGAAGAACGACTTCATCAGCAATGTCACGCACGAGCTCAAAACGCCCATCACGACCGTCGGCGTGGCCATCGAGGCCCTCAGCGATTTCAACGCGCTCGCCGACCCGCAACGCACGAGAGAGTACCTCGACATTTCCCGCCACGAACTCAGTCGCCTGTCTATTCTGGTCGACAAGGTGTTGAAAATGTCGCTCTTCGAGCAGTCGGAACCCGATCTCAAACTGGAAACGGTGGATCTTAAGCTACTCGTCGAAGAGATCCTCAATTCCATGAAATTGCAGTTCGACAAGCTCGCCGCGAAGGTGCAATTCCAGACCGACGGAGCCCTGTACCAACTGCAGGCCGATCGCATCCACCTCACCAGCGTAGTGTACAATCTGCTCGACAATGCCCTGAAATACAGCCGGGAGGATCCCGACATTCGCATCTCCCTGGAAGACGGTCCGCAACACATTCGCCTGCAGGTGCTCGACCACGGCATCGGCATCCCGCCGGAGTACCGCGAGAAGATCTTCGACAAGTTCTTTCGCGTGCCGACGGGCGACCGGCACGATATCAAGGGACACGGCTTGGGGTTGAACTACGTGGCGGCCGTGGTGCGCCGTCACCACGGGCGGATCGCCGTCGACAGCCGGCCCGGGCAGGGCGCCTGTTTTACGATCGAACTACCGAAACGCCATGATGAAGATTAAAGTGCTCTACGTCGAAGACGAACCCTTCCTCGCCAAGATCGTCAAGGAAAGTCTGGAAAGCCGCTCGTTCGAGGTAGCGCTGATCGCCGACGGCGCGCGGGCGCTGGAGGAATTCGATCGCTGCCGGCCCGACATCTGCGTGCTCGACGTCATGCTGCCCAACCGCGACGGCTTTTCGATCGGAAGTGAGATTCGCGAACGCGATCCCGACCAGCCCATCATTTTTCTCACCGCCCGGAATCAGACGCAAGACGTGTTGAAAGGCTTCGCTTCCGGCGGCAACGACTACCTGAAGAAACCTTTCAGCATGGAAGAGCTGATCGTGCGCATTGAAAATCTCCTGCAGCTGAAAAAGGGGCTCGCCCAGCTTCCGGAAGCGGAAGAGATCCGCCTGGGACGATACGTTTTCCTGCCTCGCCGTCTCGAACTTCAACTCGAGGGGGAGGCCCGCAAGCTATCGCATCGCGAAACCCAACTCCTCGAAATTCTGGCCCGCCACCGCAACTACAAAGTGGAGCGCAAGACTATTTTGCAGGAAGTCTGGGGCGACGATTCGTTCTTCAATTCCCGCAACCTCGACGTGTACATCACCAAACTGCGCGACTACCTGCGCGACGATCCGGATGTGCAGATCATCACGCTCAAAGGGGTCGGTTACCGCTTTGTGGTGGCGTGATCGGAATTGTTGCGCTATCTTTGCGCATGCTTCCCGACCCCCGACCGCTGTACACCCGGCAATTCCTGATCCTTTGTCTGAGTCACGCCCTGTTCGGCGCCAGTTTCACCATGATCATTCCGGAATTGCCCGCCTACCTGAGCAGTTTGGGGGGTGAGGACTACAAGGGGCTGATCATTTCGCTGTTCACCCTGACCGCCGGGTTGTCGCGCCCATTTAGCGGCAAGCTCACCGATACGATCGGCCGCGTTCCGGTGATGGTGATCGGTACGCTCGTGTGCGTCGTTTGCAGCTTGCTGTATCCCTTCCTGAGCAGCGTGGCGGGTTTCCTGCTGCTTCGCCTTTTTCACGGCTTCTCCACGGGCTTCAAGCCGACCGCTTCGACGGCCTATGTGGCCGACATCGTGCCCGACCA
>JAGQXA010000636.1 GCA_020436865.1 Saprospiraceae bacterium
CTCCTCTACAACCTCTTTAACCTTTGCAACCTTTAGAATCTATCTAACCAACGAACTCTCCAATATCGCATTCAGGTTGACGTTTTCGCGGATGAGCTCAATAGCTCGGGCGGCCTTCCAGGGCGTCCGGGTATTGATCTTGACCTCGATATGGCTGATCTTGATCACGGAGCCGAGGGTGTCGAGCGGGGTGGTGATAATGGGGATCTGGTGTTTTTCGACGTAGTTGTTGATGACCGGAACTTCCTCCACCGGCATGACGTGACGGCCGTCGCCGGTGATGATGATGCCGGAGAGGGGCGACATTTCCAGTCCGCGCTCTTCGGTGATCGTCTGGATCTTCTCCATGGCCTCGGCCATGCGCTTGTAGCTGACTACCAGCAAGAGGTTTTCGCTGGTAAGCAGTTTTTCATTGTCGACCAGGGAGCCGGAGATGTAGTCTTCGACCTGATTGTCGAGGCGCTCTTCGTTGGCCAGCACTCTCCCCTGCACGGCTTCGTTGATGGTGGCCATAATGGGATGGGAAAGGGTGCGGTCATACGGCAGAATACCCAGCAGGTGAATATTCATCTGATTGAGCTTCTTGGAGAGATAGTAACGCACTTTGTCGACCTTTTCCGGAACGACCTTGTTGATGATCACGCCCAGTACGGGCACGTCTTTTTCATTGAACTTGGAAAGGCAAAGGCTCAACCGGTCGATGGTGTTGCCGATGCCGCCCTCGACGATGATGATGACGCCGGCGCCGACGAGTTTGGCCACATCGGCATTCGAGAGGTCGACCACACTTCCCACGCCGGGATGGCCCGTCCCTTCGTAGATCACCAGATCGTTCTGTTCTTGTAATATTTTGGAGGCTCGCAGGATCCGCTCCCGGTAGTCGAACTGAGAGGGGTCGTCGAGATAGGCCGTCGTCGCCCCCTTGCCGAGGATGACCGGGCTGTGGATCTCGGAGGCCAGCTGAAAGTCCATCACCTTGGAGAACAGCAAGGCATCCTTATCCACCCGCAGGTTCCCAAGGTCGAGAAACTCTTGCCCGACGGGTTTGCAATAGCCGACCCGAACGCCGGTTTGGCGAAGGGCGGCTACCAGTCCGAGGGTCGAGGTGGTCTTCCCGACGTGCTGACTGGTCGCGGCTACATAAACGCTCTTGATCATAGGCTCTCTCTTTAGCTTGGCGGTTCGGTTGGACCGCTAAAACGGGCTGTACTCTTCCGAAGTTAAAACAATCCGGAGATATTTCCCTCCTCATCGATGTCGATCGCCTCGGCCGCGGGCGTGGCGGGCAGGCCGGGCATGCGCATCATATCGCCGGTGATCGGCACCAGGAATCCCGCGCCGGCGGCGATCTCGATCTCGCGCACGGTCAGGGTAAACCCGGTCGGGCGCCCCAGCAGGGCGGGATTATCCGACAGCGATTTCTGGGTTTTGGCGATGCAGACGGGCAATCCTTCCAGCCCCAGATTGGCTATGCGCCGCAGGTCGCGGCGAGCTGTCGAGCTGTAGTCGACCCCATCGGCCCCATAAATGCGGGTGGCGATGGTGTGGATCTTGTCTTCGACCTTGGCGCTCCAGTCGTAGAGCGGCTGAAAGGATTCGGTGGAAGATTCGACGGCGTCGACCACGGCGCGAGCCAGGTCTTCGGCGCCGGCGCCGCCTTTGGCCCAGACTTCCGAGATCACCACGCGCACGCCCAGCGCTTCACAACGGCGGCTGATCGCGGCCATTTCTTCCTGCGTGTCCGACGGGAAGCGGTTGATAGCCACAACCGGCTGAAGTTTGAACTGGGCGATATTTTCCAGGTGCTTTTCCATGTTTTCGAGGCCGCGCTCGACGGCGCCTACATC
>JAGQXA010000637.1 GCA_020436865.1 Saprospiraceae bacterium
GCCGGATCGTAAAAACTGGAAGCGTAGCGACTGGTTTCTTCGACCGAGAAGGAGCGGGCGCTCACGGTGGCCATTTCATTCAGGGTTTCGGCCTTGTCGCTGGTGGCGACAACTTCCACCACTTGCATAGAGATGGCACTCTCGATCAGTTCCAACTGCAGCACGAGCTCCTTGCCGGCCGTCAGCAACAGGCTGGACAGCACGACGGGCTCGTAGCCGATGTAGGTGATCTCCAGGTCGTGTCGCCCGATCGGCACCTCCTCGAGTTTGAATTGACCGTCGATGTCAGTCGTGGCGCCGCGCAGGGGATCGCTGTTCAGCAAGACCACATTTGCGCCGATCAGGGGGTGGTGGCTTTCTGCGTCGATGACGCTGCCGCGAATCGATTGAGTGACTTCCTGCGCTTCTGCACAGGCTATAGAAAGGAGTAGCGCTGCCAGGGTCGACAGCCAGTGGAGTCGGATGTTCATTTTGTAGATTGTTGTTTGGTGATGGGTCCGATCCGGGGAGGGAAGGCCCGCAGGCCCTCCTTCCGGAATCGGGTGGATGTAGATTGTTTACGATTGGGTTATTGGTTTATTGGTTGATTAGTTTATTGGATTTCGAACCCAATAACCCAATTAACCAATAACCCAATTAACCAATTAACTACCCTATCCACGATAGCCGTAGTTATTGCAGCGGTTCCGGCCGAACCATCCCAGCCGGAGGGTTAGCGTGCCGGTCCAGCCGGTAAAAGCGTCGTCGTCGAGGCCGGGGCCGTTCACGCCTTCTACCCAGCGGTAACCGCCGGCAGCGGCAATCCGCAGGAAGCTGGTGATGTTGAGTTCGAGGCCGATCTCGGGATTGACGACAAAGACATTGTCGATCAGGTCGTCGTCGTCGAGATCCCAGGGATCGGGACCGAAGCCGTCGTCGTCGAGGTAGTCTACGTCGATGTCCACCGCGCCGAAACCAATGCGGGTAGCGGCATAGGGATGCAGTATGCGATGTTGCTCGGGGGTGTAGCCGATCCAGAGGCCGCCGTGAGCCAGGTCGATGCGATCGACCTCCTCATCGGCCAGAAGTTGGTCGTAGTCGAGTCCGGCCAGGCCATAGGCGCCGAGGAAGAAGTCGCCGAACACGAAGCCCAATCCACCGCCGGCCGAGGTGCGCCAGGGTTCGTTGAGGGGGCCTTGTTCAAACATCGGACTAACGAACACGCCAAAGCGGTTGGCGCGATTGAACACGGTTTGATCCTGTGCCTGCAGATCGCAGATGGCCAGGGCCAGAAGGGCGAACAAAAAGATCCTTTTCATTGGTAGTACATTTTTTTTAGGCAATAAAAGTCCAGGGGGCCGGGTCGACCATTTCTTTCGACCCAGATCCAAATAACAGATCGTCAATAACTTACAAGAGTCTTCCGCCCTTCGGCGATCGCAGATCAGAAGCGCAGACCGGCGTTGAAACCGGCCCAGGTCTGCACGTTCGTTCCGTTGGTCGTATAGTTGCTCCAATGATAGGGAGCGATGCCGGAACCGATCTCTCCCGTATCGGGATCCAGCAGGCGCGACACCATGACGTTGAAAGTGCCGCCGGCAAAAAGGCTCAGCGTGCGGCCCAGGCGGAAGTCCAGCGTCATCCGGAACTGGTTGAGCAGGTTGAGCTCGTGGGTCCACCGCGATCGTTCGTTCACGTGGATGGCCAGCAATTCGAGATTGAGCAAGGTTCGGGGGCTGAGGCGGGCGGCTGTGCCGAAGCCGTAGCCGACACCCCAGGTCAGTTCTTCGTCGCCGGCGACCGACGCGTCGTACCAACGCAGGCCGCCGTGAAAAATATTATAGAATCGCCGGGTGCCCAGTTTGAGGCCCAGATTGGCCCAAAGGGCATCGCCGGCGGCAATTTCAATGCGGTTATAACCGCGGTTGACCAGGCTGAGCAGGCCGATCGAAGCGCCTCCGACCGTGTCGGCCACGTTGAGCAGACCGATCTGCACGCCTTTCACTTCGCCGGCAATATTGACCAATCCGACCACTTGGACGGCTTCTACGGTGCCGGCTACGTTGATCAGGCCGGCGACCTGCATTTTGGCGTGACCCGTAGCGTTCATCAGGCCGGCCAGTTGTGAGCTGCGTCCTTCACGTCCGGTCGTCAAATTGAACAGTCCGGCCGC